>CAZDGO010000614.1:0-1502 GCA_964504825.1 uncultured Gaiellales bacterium | reverse complement strand
CGGCCGCGAAAGCGCGGTAATAGAAGAGGAAGACGTCGAGGAGGCTCTCCAACGCCGAATCATCCGCTACGACAAGACCGGCGACCAGCACTACGACGTCATTTCAGCCTTCATCAAAAGCCTGCGTGGCTCGGACCCTGACGCCGCCCTGTTTTGGTTGCATCTGATGTTGGCAGCCGGAGAAGATCCTGAGTTCATCGTTCGAAGAATGATTGTGTTCGCGTCCGAAGACGTCGGCATGGCCGATCCTTCAGCCCTTCAAGTGGCGGTCGCCGCGGGCGCTGCCCTTGCCTATGTGGGTCTTCCCGAAGCCACCTACAACCTGACTCAGGCCTGCATTCATCTTGCCACAGCTCCCAAGTCGAACTCCGTGGCGAGAGCCATCGGAGCTGCCGAGGAGGCCGTCACCTCCGCCGATTCACCTTTGGTGCCAGTGCATCTCCGATCGAGCGGCGCTACTGGCTACAAGTACCCCCACGACCACGAAGGTCACGTGATCCGTCAGCAGTACTGGCCTGAAGGTGATGAGCCGCAGATCCTCTATCACCCCGGCGACCTGGGTTACGAAGAGCGGGTGAAACAACGCCAGGCGATTGCCGACAACGTCCTCGGCAAGAAGCGATGAGGTTCCGGCTGCTGGCGCTGGTCACCCTGGCGGCCTGTTCGTCGGCAACGCTTCCGACCACGACAGTCACGACATCTGTAACGACCACCTTGGTTACCGCTGCTTCCACGACGCTCGCTCCTGTCACAACGATTGGGACCACGACGACGGTTCCGCCCACCACTACCGCTACCACCCTGCCTCTGCTTCAGCGGCTGGAGCTTTCCCTTGTCACCGATGGTCTCACCCAGCCGGTTCTTCTCGTGAGCCCGCCCGACGACAGGCGCCGGTTCGTCGCCGAGAGGACCGGGGTGATCTGGATGCTCGACGACAATGGGACGCCCCTCCCGGAGCCGTTTCTCGATCTGCGCGATCGAGTCAACAGTGGGGGGATCGAACAGGGCCTTCTCGGCCTGGCGTTCCATCCCGACTACGCCGACAACGGCCGCCTCTTCATCTACTACTACAAGCAGGGGGTCGAACGGACCCAGCTTTCGGGGTTCTCGGTCTCGACCGATCCGAATCTGGGAGATCCGTCATCCGAATCTCCCATGTTGACCATCGACAAGCCGACCACTCGACATAACGGCGGGATGCTCCAATTCGGGCCCGACGGCTATTTGTGGATGTCCCTCGGTGAGGGGGGAGCGGCCTCGGTCAATTCCCAGGATCCGAACCGCTTGCTCTCGTCGATCTTGCGTCTCGATGTCGACAACGGCGACCCGTACGGGATTCCTTCTGACAACCCCTTCGTCGACGGCGGGGGGGCTCCCGAGGTCTGGGCCAAGGGGCTGCGCAACCCGTGGCGCTTTTCGATCGACCAGGACCTGATCTACATCGGCGATGTGGGCCACGAGGATCTAGAGGAGATCGACATCGTCTCCCTCGACGGGGCTCC
>CAZDGO010000613.1:0-1504 GCA_964504825.1 uncultured Gaiellales bacterium | reverse complement strand
AACGACGCGGGCGCCGACTACTTCATCTCCATCCACAACGACGGGAGCGCCCCCAGCGGGGTGCTCGGCATGTACTTCACCGGCGACTCCCGTTCGGCGGAGCTCGCCGAGACGCTCGCGCGGAGCGTCAGCCGCCAGATCGGTCTGCCCTACCGGGGGATCCGCGGCCGCCCCCTGTACAGTCTCGATCCGAGCCGGAACCACGCCCCCGTGCGTGTCCTTCTGGAGATCGGGGACAACGTCCGGGACCGCGCCTTCCTTGAGGATCCGGCCGGACGGCAGAAGATCGCCGCGGCGCTCGCCTGCGAAGTGAGCCTGCTGCCGGTGATCGAGTAGGCCGGATCCACCCGAAACTGCTACGCGCTGTGTCATGGCGGCTATCTCCTCGGCCAGGCGCTCGACTTCAGCATTCCTGATGTTCAGTGCCACGGATGCCCCCTCTCCGGAAGTAGATCGAACCCTTCCTGAGCGAAGTGACGGTCAAGGAAGAGCATCATCAGGGCGACCAGGGGCGTCTCGATCCGAATCAGCAGATCGTTTCGGCCAACCATACAGATAGTGGTCGTGATCGACCCCCTCAAGGCCGCCACTTGAGATGAACCCCACCATGTCGTCCAACCGAGGCCCTCCAGTGTTTCGCGCGATCATCTGGCGATCGATCAGCTCCCGGATGACAGCCGACAAGCTTATCCCGCGAGCAGCGGCCATCTTGCTGAGGAAGTGGCGCTGGTTCTCATCCAGGGAAATATCGATGCGAGTCATCGTCAGTCGCTCCGCAGCTTGGCGCCATGGGACTGCCGCAATCATACATCGCGAGCCGGACGACTTCACCGCGGGCGACGCACGAACCCACCCTCAAGCCGCCCCCGTCACTGCCGGGCCGCGACGACCTCCAGGAAGCTCTCCAGCTGCCCCAGACCGCGGGCTCGGTCGAAGAGCTGGGGATCGTTGTGATCGCCTTCCAGCAATAGTCCGGGGATACCCTTACGCTCCTGGAGCATGCGCCGCAGTTCGACCTGCACCAGGCTGAACGGCTTGCAGCTGCGGTCGGAGTAGAAGACGACGCCGTGAACGTCGTAGAGGTCGATCAACTCGGAGAGAAGCTCGTAACGCTTGCCGATCTGGACGTTCAAGAAGCCCGCGCCCGTGTAGGCGGCGAAGGAGCGGATGGGGTCGTCGAGGTCCACCGGGCCCATATATCGGGGGCCCCAGGCCTGCGTGTAGGTGTCGGTGACGAAGTTGGCTCCCCGCTCGGCCATCTCGCCGAAGAGCTTCAGGTCGAACCAGGGCGGCAAGTTGTCCCAGAGCAGCCGGTAGCGCTCCCCGGGCACAGCGGCGAAACCCTCGTCCACCCGTTGTTTGACCTCGTCGCGTAGGGCGCGCAGATGGGCCACGTACTGCGGCGTGCCCCGCAGAGCCACCATGGGGAACATGTGCGTGAAGATGTCGGCCGCCGTGATGGGGCCGGGGTGAGCGGCACGCAGAGCCAACACCTCCGACCACA
>CAZDGO010000612.1:0-1507 GCA_964504825.1 uncultured Gaiellales bacterium | reverse complement strand
AAGGTCAAGCGGAAACTCGGCCGCTCGGACCGCGCGAAGGATCGTTCCTGAACCTGTTCCGTGATTCCCTCTCGGCTCAGTTCACCGGCTTGATCACGACTCCGTGAACTCCGGCCGCACTGGTTTGGATCTCGATCGGCGCCCCGTCCGGGCCGATGGGCGCCAGGAACTGGAACGCGCCATTGATCCGGATGTCGAAGGACGCCAGCTCGCAACGTAACGCCGCGGAGGGAGGCTGAGTCGGGCATGCACCACCGGTACCGGCCAGCTCGAGATTGGCCGAGCCCGCGGTGGCCACCCAGACGCCGCGGTTCACGAGATCTTTCCAGTGCCCGCGCGCCGTGCTCGCGAAGAGAGCCTGATCGCTCTTCGAGGTGACCTGGAGCAGGGCCTCGGGAGGCCGGCCGGTCCACGCCACCAGGTGGCGAACCAGCACGTGCTCGCCGTCGGCGCCACGCCGGACCAGGCCGACCACGATGGCCAGATACCTGGTCGTCTCCTCCCGGACTGTGACCTCGATCACACTCGGGCGGATGCCCCAGCGGAGCGCCTCGGCGCCATGGCGCAGCGCCTCCGCGCGGTCCGTATCGCCGCCTTCGACCGCTGCCTCCCCAGCCGCCGTGATGGCGGCCTGCAGCTCCAGATCGGCCTCGGCCGGAGCCGTGGGAGAGCCCTCCCGACACCCGCCGGTAATGAGCGCCGCAGCGAATAACGCAAGCGAACCAAACGACTTACCCGACATACAACCTCCTGGTTAGACATGAAGACCGGACCCGCCGGCCCTTCCTATCTAACCCGCGGTCGAGTTGTTGTCGGTGACCTGGCGCACAATCAGCTCTCGGAATGGCGCGCAGACGTACCGCGTCGCATACTTGAAGCCAGCGGGTCGAGACTCCCCGTGCCCTCTGACCCCCGCGTCTCATGCTGGCATTGGTTGCATCCCTCCTGATCGGCATCTCCGCGACGGACACCACGCCCAGGCTGCCACTGGTCCATTGGCAGCACACCAAGTGGACCGAGGGCAATGGTCCACCGGTGCCGGGCGCCCATTCCCTGCTTCGAAGCCCTGATGGATACCTCTGACTCTCGGCGCCCAATGCTCTCCTGCGCTTCGACGGCGTCCGGTTCACCGTCCTTCCAGGCGCCGAAGAGTTGGGTGGAGCAGGCGTACCCCGACCTCATCCACTACAACAAGCTCGACAAAGGCGGGCACTTTGCCGCTTGGGAGCAGCCAGGCCGTAACCTGGAGGGTCTCATGTCGACGTGCCGGCCTCCGCTCGGGGGCCGGCTGTCGACCTGGCGGCGTTTGATGTCTATATATGGGATGTGGTTGTCGTGAACCACAGGAGGCTGATTTGACCGAGCAACACAGAGAGAATCGCTCCGGCGTCGCCGGCGCGCAGCAGACAGAAGTCGCCGTACTCGCCGGCGGCTGCTTCTGGGGCGTCGAGGACATCCTGCGCGATGTGCCCGGGGTGATCGATACCGAGGTCGGCTATACCGGCGG
>CAZDGO010000611.1:0-1508 GCA_964504825.1 uncultured Gaiellales bacterium | reverse complement strand
GGGGATGTCCGCGACCGCTTGGATAACCTCGAGGAGCCACTTCATGTCTTCGGCCTCGTGCCCGATGCGTGCCCCCGCGTTCACGTCGACGTACGTGGCGCCGCATGCCTGCTGCTTCTTGACGTCGTTTTGGATGTACTCGACGTCGCGCTTCTCGACCGCCTCACGCACTGCGGGGCGGGATGTGTTGATGCGTTCTCCGATGACTACGAACATGCTGCTCCCTTTCCGTGTCTAGTAGGCTGCTGAAGAGTGACGCTTCGCCGTCAGGGCGCGATGGGCCGGCGCGAGAGAAGGACGCAGGGAGCGCACGTAGCAGCGCTACGTGCGCGACCGAGGACGCCCTATCGCGCCGGCCCAGTGCGTTCTGACGGCCAAGGCTTCGCTATTCAGCAGCCTCCTCGCCCAGAAGATGGGTCTCGATGATCTGGTCGGTGGTGAAGTCGTGGATCTGCAGATAGTGGCGGATGGTCTCCTCGAAAGCCGCCAAGGGAGCAAGGCCGATCAGCTCGCACCCCATGATCGCCACGCCGTGGCGGGCCGCCTCGAAGCGGATGGTCTCCACCACTCGATGGATGGGTGTCTCCCGGTAGTTGACCAGGTTCATAGAGACCTGCACCTGTCCCTGGTCCCCGAGCGACAGACCCATAGCCTTGACGTGCCGATAGCCACCGCGCGCATTGCGCACCGCGTCGGCGATGCGCTTGGCCACCGCCAGGTCGCTCGTACCCAAGTTGACGTTGAAGGCCACGAGCGGGAAACGTACGCCGACCACCGTGGCCCCCGAGCGGGCGTTGAACGTGCCCGGTCCGGCGTCGGGCTCCCAGCCCGGAACAGCCAACTTCTCCGCCAGGCCCTCGTATTCTCCCCTACGCACGTCGGCCAGGTTGCGGCGCTCCAGCCGCGTAGCGGCGTCCTCGTAGAAAAAGACCGGCACGCCCAGGGCACCGATGGCTTCACCCAGGGCGTGCGCGTATGAGACGGCCTCCTCAGTGGTGAGCTCCCCCAGCGGTATGAAGGGGATCACATCCACCGCCCCCATACGCGGGTGACCGCCATGGTGCGTGCTCATGTCGATCTCAGCGTACGCCCGTTCGCACAGGGCCAGGGTGGCCTCGACCACCTTCCGCGGCTCGCCCAAGTAAGTGATGACCGAACGATTGTGGACGGGATCAGAGGAGTGATCGAGGAGCGTCACCCCCGGATATGCGCGCACAGCCTCGACAATCCGCTCCACCTTCCGCAGATCGCGGCCTTCGCTGATGTTGGGGACGCACTCCATCAACTTCATGACATCACCCTCGCCTTGCCACGTCGTCGCGATCGATGACGACCACCCCGTCTTTGACGACGGTGGCCACCGGGTTCACGCCCCAATGATAGGGGATGCTCAGATGGCTCGTCGTGTCCAAGATCAGAATATCGGCCCGCTTGCCCACCTCGAGACTACCGACGTCCTCGGCCAGTGCTACCGCGTGAGCGGCATTCATGGTGAGCGCGAGCAGCAC
>CAZDGO010000610.1:0-1514 GCA_964504825.1 uncultured Gaiellales bacterium | reverse complement strand
CTGCTAGCCGCAGGACGATCTCGGATCTTGTGACGATGGCAGTGGCGATTCGCGCGGCTCGGTGTCGGTCGGCCGTTGACGGCTACTACGGGTTGTAGTAATATGCGGGGCATCTTGCACGCTACACTTCAAGGAGCCACTAAGAAGCGCCTTCAGCCTCGGTACTACGTGTACCTGGGCGTCGTCGTCGCAGTCGCGGTGATTCTGGCGTGGTCCCTTTCGCTGCTGGGGCCGACGGTTGGTGCTAAGGGCACCCCTATTCGATTGCTGCCGCCGTCCGTGGCGGGTCTGGCACTCGCAGCCGAGGTCTCCGGCGCGCAGGCGCGCACTCAGGTCGAGCAGTTGCACGGCAAGGTGCTCGGCGCTGGGCTGGACCAAGCCTGGATAGGGAAGTACGGCGATCCGCCGCGGGCGACGGTGTGGGCGACTCGTTCGGTCCGCCGTGAAGACGCCGAAGCGTTACTCGCGCGCATGGCCACACGATTGGGCAACGGTGACTCACCGTTCCACGTCGTTGGGCCGGTAGCCAGTGGTGGCGTGGATGGCTATGAACTCGACGGTATGGGTCAGAAGCACTACTATTTCCTTATCGGCTCTGATCTCTACTGGTTGGCGATCGATCCGGGGCTTGGCCCGTCTGGGCTCGATGAGCTTGTGCGTTTCGGCGCGAGCTTGGAGGAGCTGTAATGGAGAATCACCCGGTGGATGACAACGTAGAGGTCGGCCTCGCCGACGGAGACGCACCGGCCGCATCCGCCCGTCGATGGAATTGGAAGTGGATCGTCGGCGGCGTCGCGGTTGGTGCCCTTGCTCTCTGGCTGGCGCTCTTGTTGACCGTGGGAGGCGACTTCTACGCCACTGTCGACGAGATCCAGGCGGCCGGGCCGGCACAAAACGTGCGGGTCGGTGGCCGGGTGGCGCCCAATAGTGTTGCCCAAGAAGGCGACGTCGTGAAGTTCGCCCTGCAGGGCGACGCCGGCGGGCAGATGAAGGTGCTATATCGGGGTTCGTATCCAGATGGTCTGGGTCCCTATAGGCAGGTGGTCGTGCGCGGTTCGAAGACCACAGATGGCGGCTTTGAGGCTACGGAGGTTCTGTTAAAATGCCCGGACAAGCTCTTCCCGGAGAGACTCACCAATGCGGTGGTCACTGGAACCGGCCTCGAGAAGCTCCTGTATTAGCGGCGACGGTATCCGCAGGTCAATCGAGCACGAATCGTACGAGGAAGGACTGATCATCATGGGTGGGAAGAAGCTGAAATTCCTCATCGGCGGTTTGGTTGTTGTGGCTGCGATCGCCTCGCTGGCCTTCTTCGCGGTCCGCGAGAACATGGTCTATTACTACACGGTCACCGAGCTTCAGGGCAAAGGCACATCCACCAACGTGCGGGTTTCCGGCGACTTGGTCAGCGGCACCCTGGTTAAGGGCAACGTGGGTGACCCCATCAAGTTCAAGATCCACGACCCCGCCGACAAGGGCAAAGTGATGTTCGTCACTTTCACCGGCACGGTCCC
>CAZDGO010000609.1:0-1516 GCA_964504825.1 uncultured Gaiellales bacterium | reverse complement strand
TGGTCAAGGACGCCGGCGACGATCCCGACGTCACCCACGGCCTGGCCATCGGTGCCCTCGTGGATGACACGCCGGGGTTCTTCGCCGTGCGGGGCGGCGTCGGGGTCGGCACGGTCACACTGCCGGGCCTGCCCATCGCGCCCGGTGGGCCGGCCATAAACCCGGTGCCCCGAGAGGCGATCGTGCGGGAGCTTCTCCGCCTGCGATCGAGAGGGGCTTCGGTGACCATCTCGGCTCCCGGGGGCGAGGTGCTGGCGAAGAAGACTTTGAACCCGCGCCTGGGCATCGTGGGAGGCATCAGCATCCTGGGCACGACCGGGCGCGTGGAGCCCTGGTCGGTGGAAGCCATGCGCGACTCTCTCGTTCCGCAGCTGGATGTGGCTCAGGCGCAGGGCCGCACCGACCTGGTCTTCGTGCTGGGGTCGAAGGGCCGTCGCCTCGCCTGCGCGGCCGGAGTCGACGAGCGCGACGCGGTCGAGACAGCCAACGAACTCGGCTGGATGCTCGAGCGGGCGGCCGAACGGGGCTTCCGTCGTGTGACCCTGCGCGGTCACGTCGGCAAGCTGGTCAAGCTCGCGGCCGGCATCTTCGACACCCATTCGCGCCTTGCCGATGCGCGCCTGGTGACGATCGCCGCGTACGCCGGTGCCGGCGGGGTGCCCGCCGGGGAGATCCGCGCCATCTTGGGCATGACCACGGCCGACCTAGCGGCCGCCCGTCTGCTGGAACTCGGTCGGAGCGACGTGCTCCGAGACGTGGCCTCCGCGGCCGCCCGGGGCTGCCAGGAGCGGTATGGCCTGCCGGTGGACGTGGTGCTGCTGGATAGAGATGGCGTCGTGCTGGCGGCCTCCGTATGAGTCGCGGACGGCTGCTGATAGTAGGCACCGGCCCCGGAGAGGGATATCTCACGCCCCGAGGGCTCGACGTGATGCGCTCCTGCGAGGTCTTTGTTGGGGGCGACGCGGCCTTGGCTGCGGCACCGGCCTGGGGCATCCGACTGCGCGTCGCCGGCCCACTCGACCTGGTGATCGCCGAGATCGGTGGCTATCTCGACAAGGGGCGCGACGTCTGCGTGCTCACCTCGGGCGACCCCGGCTACTTCAGCATGCTGGCTGCTTTGGAGAAAGCCTTCCCCGGGGAGGCGGTCGTGGAGCCGGGGGTGGCGTCGGTGCAGCTGCTTGCCGCCCGCGTCGGCGTGCCGTGGCAGGAGTTCACCCATCTCTCCGTTCATGGACGCGACCTGGACTTGAAGCCTTCCTTGGAACGGCCCTGCGCCGTCCTCTGCGGTGGAAAGAACACGCCGTCCGCGGTCGCGGCGCACCTGATCGAACGTGGTTTCGTGGGCCGGGCGGCGGTGGGTGTGCGGCTCGGATGGCCGGACGAGTCAGTCACCACCGGCACGCTGGCGGAGGTGGATGCCCAGGAGTTCGGATCCCCGGCGGTGCTCGCGGCGTTCCCTGACTCCTGGCTCGATGCGGGAGGCTGGACTCTGCGACCGCGCAGTTCGAGTGAGGCC
>CAZDGO010000608.1:0-1516 GCA_964504825.1 uncultured Gaiellales bacterium | reverse complement strand
ACAGGGCGTTGTTGTCGACGGTGAACTTGCAGTCAAGTGCCACCAGACGACCGCCAACCACCGCCAGCGGATTCACTTCCACCAGCAGGGCCTCGTATCGAGTGAACGCCTCGAACAGGCGGGCGAACAGGTCGCACACCGGTCGCAACAGCTCGGCCTCGAGGCCGGCCTCGAACAGCAACCTGCACCCGTGGTAGGTGCTCCAGCCGGCGAGCGGATCCACATACACGCGGGCGATGGCATCCGGGTGCTCGCGCGCCACGTCCTCCACGTCCATGCCGCCCATGCCGGACAGCATGGCTAATACCTTCTTGGCCCCGCGGTCAAAGACGAGTCCGGCATAGAGCTCGCGCTCCAACCGTGACGCCTTCTCCACGAGCACTCGGCGCACACCGAGGCCGCCGATAGTCATGCCGAGGATGCTCCTTGCCGCTTCGCGGGCCTCCTCGGGTCCCTCGGCCCGCTTGATGCCGCCGGCTTTGCCCCGGCCTCCCGTAAGCACTTGGGCTTTCACCACCACCCCGCCACCCAGGGCGGCAGCCACGGCGGCGGCCCGCGCGGGAGATGTCGCCACCCGTCCCTCGGGAATCTCGATCCCGACGCTCTTCAGAAGCTCTTTTCCCTGGTACTCGTACAGGTCCATTAGAAATGCATGGCCTCCCGGGCTTTGAACTCGCCCATCTCTTGACGCAGCACACCGATGACCTCGCCTAGGGTGGCGTAGGCACGCAAGGCGTCCTTCATGGGATAGAGCAGGTTGTCGGAGGTGCGGGCGGCGGCGCGGAGGGCGTTCAGGGCCGACTCCACCGTGCCGGAGTCCCTCTGCGCCCGCAGCGCCGCGAGCCGTTCTTCCTGCTGCTGTTGCACCCTCGGATCGACACGCAGCAGGTTCATCTTGGGCTTCTCACCGGTCGTGAAGCGATTGACCCCCACGATGACCTTCTCGTCGCGCTCCACCGCCATCTGATACGCATAGGCGGCGTCCTCGATCTCCCTTTGCATGTAGCCTTGTTCGATGGCCCGCACCGAACCGCCCAGCTGCTCCACGCGACTCATCAATTCCAGGGCCTTCGCCTCCAGCTCGTCGGTGAGCCGTTCCACCGCGAACGAGCCCGCGAAGGGGTCGACCGTGTCGACCAAGCCCGTCTCGCACGCGATGATCTGCTGCGTGCGCAGCGCGACCGTGACCGATTCGTCCGACGGCAGAGCCAGAGCTTCGTCGAAGGAGTTGGTGTGTAACGATTGCGTGCCCCCCATCACCGCCGCCAGGGCCTGCAGCGCCACGCGGACGATGTTGTTGTGGGGCTGCTGAGCGGTGAGCGTGCAGCCCGCCGTCTGGGTATGGAAACGCAGCATCTGGCTCTTGGGATCGATGGCTCTGAAGCGATCGCGCATGATCCGGGCCCACATGCGCCGGGCCGCGCGATACTTAGCCACCTCCTCCAAGAAGTGGTTGTGCGCGTTGAAGAAGAAGGAGAGCTGGGGCGCGAACTCGTCCACCGCCAAGCCCGCGTCC
>CAZDGO010000607.1:0-1529 GCA_964504825.1 uncultured Gaiellales bacterium | reverse complement strand
ATCGCCTCACCGAGACCGGTGTCCTCGTCGGCACCGCAGCCTACATGAGCCCGGAGCAGGCCGCGGGCGAGCGGCAGCTGGATGGCCGCACCGACATCTACTCGCTCGGCGCCGTCCTGTACGAGCTGCTCGCGGGCGAGCCTCCCTACACCGGACCGACCACCCAGGCCATCATCGCCAAGCGCTTTCAGGGCGAGGTGCCCTCGGTGCGCCGGGTTCGCCCCTCGGTTCCCGAGCCGGTCGAGCGGGTCGTGCTCAAGGCTCTCGCGCTGGTGCCCGCAGACCGCTTTGGTACGGCAGCCCAGCTCGCGCAGGCGCTGTCCGCATCCACCCCATCATCTCTGTCGCCGTCTCCCCGACAGTCGTCCCGAATCCCGATGGCCGCGTTGCGTGGATGGGGACGACGAGCGGCGATCCTGGTTGGTGGTCTCGTCCTCGCGCTGGTGCTGCTGTTCGCCTGGCAGCGCAGGCAGCGGAGCGAGGGAGCATCGGGCCCGCGGCTTCTGGCGGTGCTCCCCTTCGAAAATCAGGGCGCGTCCGATGATGAGTACTTCGCCGATGGCGTCACCGATGCGGTGCGCGGAAAACTGGCGGCCCTGCCCCAGCTTCGGGTGACCGCTCGTAGCAGCTCGAACCAGTACAAGAAGACCGGCAAGAGTCCGCAGGAGATAGGCCGGGAATTAGGCGTAGAGTACCTGCTCACCGGTACGGTTCGGTGGGACAAGAGTGGAGGCGGCCAGAGTCGAGTGCAGGTAAACCCCGAGCTGGTCACAGTGGCTACTGCCTCTACTCAGTGGCAGCAGCCCTTCGACGCGACCCTCTCGGATGTGTTCCAGGTTCAGACCGACATCGCGACCCGGGTGGTGCAGGCTCTCGATGTAGCCCTGGGGGAAGGTGAGCAACGCGCCATCGCCGCGCCCCCCACCAGGAGCCTGGCCGCCTACGACGCCTATCTGAAGGGTGAGGAGCTCTCGGCGGCAGCTTCATTGTTCGTGCCGGCCAAGACTCGAGAGGCCGTGACCCACTACGTACGAGCGGTGACACTCGACTCCACCTTTGCTCTTGCGTGGGCACAGCTCTCCCGAACCCACTCATTGCTCTACTACAACGGCGCACCGGATCCAAACCAGGCAGAGGCGGCCCAAACCGCAGCCGGGCGGGCACTCGCCGCCGCACCGGAGCGGCCAGAGGGGCATCTGGCGATGGGAGATTATTACCTGACCATCCGGCGTGAGTTCGAGCTAGCGCTGGAGCAGTATGCGCTGGGGCAGCGCCTCTCACCCGACAACGCCGAGCTTCTCACCGCTACCGCCTGGGCCCAGCAGAGTCTCGGACAATGGGACGCGTCGCTGGCGAATCTCACCCGGGCGCAGATCATCGACCCCCGCTCGACCTCTACCGCCTGGCGCACGGCCCAGGCCCTCACCTATGTCCGGCGCTATCCGGAAGCCCTTGCCGCGATCGACCGGGCACTGACTCTCTTCCCCGGCTCCCTCACCCTGTTTCAGCAGAAGGTCATGGTGTACCTG
>CAZDGO010000606.1:0-1534 GCA_964504825.1 uncultured Gaiellales bacterium | reverse complement strand
GCGCTCGAGGAGCTGAGCGCCCTGAAGCGATGGATCTACGGCCGGCGGACCGAGAAGATCGTCGAGGGAGAGGGGCAGTGTCATCTGTTCGACCTCGAACCCTCCAACGCAACGGCTACGCTGCTTGAGCCGAAGCCAGAACTGTCTCGCCCCGCAGCCACGGGACGTCGCCGTCGCCGAGAACTCGACCTCGACAAGCTGCCCCACTTTCGGCACGAGCAGGACCTGAGCGAAGCAGACAAGCAGTGCTCCGGCTGTGGCCGCGCTAAAGACTGCATTGGCCAGGACGAGAGCAAGGTCCTGGAGTACGTCCCCGCGAAGCTCGAAGTCCACGTCTACGTGCGGCCCAAGTACGCCTGCCGGTACTGCAAAGAAGGCGTGATGAGCCCACCGCCGCCGGTGCGGCCGATTGCTCGCGGCATCGCCGGACCGGGGCTGATCGCTCAGATCGTCGTCGCCAAGTTCGGCGATCACCTACCACTCTACCGCCAAGAAGACTTTTTCACGCGTCACGGCCTGCACATCCCTCGCAGTACGCTGTGCGACTGGGTCCAGGCGGCGGCCGAACTGTTGAGGCCGCTCTATCAGCGACAGAAAGAGTTGGTATTGAAGTCGCCCGTGCTGTGGACTGACGACACGCCCGTGACCGTGCTGACGGGCGGCAAGGAAGGTAGTCGGCAGGGACGCTTCTGGACCTACATCGGCGAGCAGCATCCCTACTCGGTCTATGACTTCACCGAGAGTCGTGCCCGCGACGGCCCGGCGCAGTTCCTCGCAGGGTTTCAAGGCTACCTGCATGCCGATGCCTACGGTGGCTACGACCACATTTATCTGGGGTCCAACGACGCGATCCGCGAAGTTGCCTGTTGGGCCCATGCGCGGCGCAAGTTCTTCGACACGCGGGACAGTTCACCGCGGGATGCGCACCAGATCCTGGAGTGGATCCGACAGCTGTACGACATCGAGGATCAGGCCCGCCCGTTGTCGGCCGACGCGCGGCGTGACATCCGTGCGAGCCAAGCAGAACCGGTGCTCGCTCGTATCAACGCACGCCTCGCGGAGTTGGAGAGACGGGCGCTGCCCAAGAGCGCGCTGAGTAAGGCGGTCTGGTACGCCTGCAACCAGTGGCAAGCACTCTGTCGTTACACGGAGGATGGTCGATTGTCGATCGACAACAACGTCAGCGAACGGACGCTCCGACATCAGGCGATCGGGAGAAAAAACTGGTTGTTCCTGGGAAGTGAAAAGGCTGGATCTCGTGCCGCCGTCTTATTCACGATCCTCGCCGGCGCCAAGCGTCACCGCATCGAACCGTGGACCTATCTGCGTGAACTGCTGCTCCGCATGCACGACGACGATCCACGTCTCGATGAGATGCTCCCCGACCAATGGGCAATGCATCACCCCGAGGCCGTGCTCAACTACCGACTCGAAGAATCACGCCGCAAAGCGGCCACTCGGAGTAGTCGCCGCCGGCATGCACGAACCGAGGTCCGACATCGCTGAAATCGCTGACAGACCATGCCTCGGCCGG
>CAZDGO010000605.1:0-1536 GCA_964504825.1 uncultured Gaiellales bacterium | reverse complement strand
GCCGGCCCCGAGGCGATGGCCCAGCAGTTCATGCCGGTCCTGAATGCCATCATGAACCAGTACTTTAATGGCGCCGAGCAATTCCTGAACGACGGGCAGGCCGCGACCATCAGCTTCCATTTCACCGACGCCGGCCTGAACACCGCGTTCATGGCGGAATTCAAGAAGGACAGCTATTTCGGAAAGATCGCCAACGGCTTGAAGAATACCGACCAGAGCCTGCTGAGCGGCCTTCCGGATCGCAAGTTCTTCGCCTTCGGCGGGGCGCTCATCAGCCCCGAGACGATGCAGAAGATCGTCTCCGACATCATCGACCCGATCGCCAAGGAGCTCACCGGCACAGGCCTCGGCGGAAAGCAGACGGCCCAGGCGGTCGACGCGATGAAGCGCAGCATCGCCGCCACCAAGAGCGTGAGCTTCGGCTACACCGTGCCGACCGGCGCCCTCGGGGCCGACAGCATCATTCAGGCAGTCAGCGTTTCCCACGGTGACGCCAAGGTGATCAGCGAATCGCAGAAGCAGATCATCAAAGGGATGTCCGCGATCTTTCAGGATTTTGGCGCCGCCGCGGGCGAAGGCGCCGCGGGCATGCCCAAAATGAGCATGGACATCACCGAAGGCGGCAAGACGGTGGCCGGCGTGAAGCTCGACCAGTTCACCATGAACCTGGAGATGGACGAGAACAACCCGCAGGCCGCCCAGATGCAGCAGATGATGGCGTTCATCTACGGCCCCAACATGGGCGGCGCGATGGGCGCGGTCGACGCGAAAACCTTCGTCATGGTCCAGGGCGGCACCGACAAGCTCCTTCAGGACGCCGTCACCGCCGCGAAGAATCCCCAGGACAAGCTCAGCGCGACCGAAGGCGTCAAGGCGGTCAGCGCGCAGTTGCCGAAGAACCGCTTCCTGGTCGAGTACATCGCCCTCGACCAGATCATCACCTCGGCCGCTCAGTATGCCCGGGGCTTTAATCTTCCGGTGAACATCCAGTTGCCGAAGAACCTGCCCCCGATCGGCATTTCGGCTTCGAGCGATGGCAACGCATTGCGCGTAGACACCCACGTGCCGACGTCGCTGGTCCAGAGCATCGTGGCCGCCGGTATGCAGGCGTACATGCAGTTCCAGGGCGGCGGGGCGGGCGACCCAGACGGGCTGTAAATCCGGACCTCGCGATCGAACGAAGAAGGGCGACCCATTGGCGGGTCGCCCTTTTTTCGTCGAGCGGACAAGCAGTTCTCGGTTCAAAACGAGTTTACGAAGGTCGTTCCGCTCCGAAAGTATCACGGGTTTTCAACCCGTGTCTTGCCTGTAAAACACGGGTTGAAAACCCGTGATACGGAGCATCATCACGTTCTCAGGCGCCGAAAAGTTCCTCGACCTTTGCGCCAATGTCCCCGCTGCGCATCAAGCTCTCGCCGATCAGCACGGCCCGAACCCCCGCGTCGGAAAGCTTCCGGAGGTCTTCGCGGCTACCGATCCCGCTCTCGCTGACCAGCACGGAGCGGGCGGCCACCAGGTCCGACATCCGCAGGGTTG
>CAZDGO010000604.1:0-1536 GCA_964504825.1 uncultured Gaiellales bacterium | reverse complement strand
CGGTCGCGGGTGAGCCTCTCACCGTCGAGGAGGCGGCGACGGCCGTGGAGGAGACGTGGGGCCTCTTGCCACGGCTCCGAAGCCGGCCGTCTCCGGCCGCGTCGACGGCCTCCGCGATACCCGCGGACACCCGGCGCACGGACGAGCCTGAGGCGGTCATGTCAGTCCGCGACCTCAGCTTCACCTACCCCAATGGACGGCAGGCGCTGCAGGACATCTCCTTCGACTTGGGCTCCGGCGCGATCCTCGCCATCGTCGGCGCGAACGGGGCGGGCAAGACTACGCTCGCGTCACTGCTCTCGGGCGTCCTCAGGCCTCCCCGGGGCACCGTGTTCCTGCGCGGACAAGACATACGCGATCTGAAGGATGCCTACCTCAGCGCCAACGTCGGCCACGTCTTCCAGAACCCCGAGCATCAGTTCGTCACCGACACGGTCCGCGGCGAGCTCGTCTACAGTCTTTGTCCCTCCAAGCGCGATCGACTGACGATCGAGGATGAGAGCCTTGTCGAGGCGACACTCTCCCGGTTCGCTCTCAAGCGCCTCGAGAAGGCCAATCCGTTCTCGCTGAGTCAGGGCCAGAAGCGGCGGCTCAGTGTGGCCGCCATGCTGGTACGCGCGCAGTCGATCCTTTTCCTTGACGAGCCTACCTTCGGGCAGGATCTAGCCCAGACGGCGAAGCTGATGGGGATGCTGCAGGCGCTCCGGTGCGAGGGGTGCTCCATCGTCATCGTCACCCACGACATGGACCTCGTCGCGGAATACGCGCACAGGCTTCTCGTCCTGCAAGAGGGAAAGCTGCGTTTTCTCGGGGCGCCACGTGACTTCTTCGCGCGCGACGACATCGTCGCCGAGACCGGGCTCGGCCGACCCGCGCTCGCAGGTCTCTCGTCGCTACTCGCTCTGCGCCACCACACTTATCCCGGTCTCCTGACGGTCGAAGACTACCTGTCAGCCGTAGGCGCTCCCGACGTGGAACATGGGCGTCACAGTCGCGTTGTGGCAGTGCATCAGGGAGGGTGCGGCGAATGACATCGTATCTACAGCGGCGCAACCCGACCGTGAAGCTGGCCGTGCTTCTGGTGATCTTCGGCAGCCTCACCATCGTCTTCGACCCGTTCACCCCCGTCGTCTTCTTCACGCTGGCGCTGATGGCCGCCTGGATCTTGGGGGGCATCCGTCCCACACGGACCCTGCGTACGCTTCTTCCCTTCATCGCCACCGTCGTCGGGATCTTCCTGGCTAACATCCTCTTTCACCGTCTTAACGCAACGGCCGACGCCCTCTTCTACCTTGGGCCGTTCAAGGTCACGCGTCCTGCCCTGACGACGGCCGCCTCGCTCAGCTTCCGCATGCTGTCCTTTGCGGCATTCAGCATCGCCTTCGTGCGGACGACCGACCCTACCGACCTCATCCTCAGCCTCATCCACCAGCTGCGGCTGCACTATCGGTTGGCGTACGGCACGATGGTGGGCTATCGCATGCTCCCGCTTCTCCAGGGCGAGTACGAGGCGATCCGCGCCGCCCATCGGGTGCG
>CAZDGO010000603.1:0-1536 GCA_964504825.1 uncultured Gaiellales bacterium | reverse complement strand
GTCCGATCGAGGAGACGCGAGGGCCATGGCGAAGGCGCCGGAGGCGAGCAGGCCCGATCGCGCGACTTCGCGATCGGGCCTGCGCGCGAAGGCGACTACCGGAGCTTAGCCGACTCCTCCTGCACGATGCCGTTCTGGATTGGCAGGTAACCGTCCTTGATCACGACCTCCTGCCCCTGCTTGGAGAGGATGTACTTCACGAACTCACCGACCAGCGGATCCAGTGGCTTGCCCGGCGCCTTGTTGACGTAGACGTAGAGGAAGCGCGCCAGTGGATAGTTGCCGGCGTAGATGTTCGCGGTGTCGTCGGTGCTGTAAGCCGTACCGCCCTCTTTGGCCATGAGCTTGACCGGCTTGACTCCGGAGGTCCGGTAACCGATCCCGCTGTAGCCGATCCCCGCCATGTCTTCGGTCACTCCCTGGACCACTGACGCCGAGCCCGGCTGCTCTTTCACCGTGTCGCGGAAATCGCCCTTGTAGAGCGCGTTCTCCTTGAAGTAGCCGTAGGTGCCGGAGGCGGAGTTGCGGCCGTACAGGCTGATCGGCTTCGCCGCCCAGGTGCCGGTCTGACCGAGGTCGCCCCAGGTCGCGATGCTCTTCTTGTAACCGCCCTTACGGGTCTTGGAGAAAATCGCGTCCACCTGGGGCAGGCTCAGCGTATCCACCGGGCTGTCCTTGTGCACGTAGACCGCCAGAGCGTCCACCGCCACGCGGATGGGCGTCGGCTTGAAGCCGAACTTCTTTTCGAAGGCGTCGATTTCCTCGGCCTTCATGGCTCGGCTCATCGGGCCCATCTGCGCGGTGCCCGAGATCAACGCCGGCGGCGCGGTCGACGAGCCCTTGCCTTCGATCTGGATGCGCACGTTCGGGTACTGCTTCTGGAAGCCTTCGGCCCACAGGGTCATCAGGTTGTTGAGCGTGTCGGAACCGATGGAGTTCAGGTTGCCGGAGATGCCGCTGGTCTTCTCGTATCCGGGAATGGCGGCGTCGACCTGCACGGACTGGGCGCGCACGGTCGGGACGATTGCGATGGCGGCGATGAGACCCGCTCCAGCGAGTCGGATGGCTCTGAGGTTCATGCGCATACTCTCCTTTGGTCGTTGGCGAGGACTCGCCAAAAAGGCCGGCGAGGAATCTGTTCTCTCCGGACGAATCGAAGTCTCGCAGGGGGGGGTGTCGCGCCTGGAACTCCAGCGTGACAGCCGTGTGACAGAGGGTCGCCGGCACCCGACGGATTCGGCCTCGAACCAAGACCGGCCGACGACGCTGCTAGCCGCTGCGGCCTAGGACCGCGCAGCTAATCGCTGCGCTTCGCCGTCCCCGCCAGCAGGCCCGGATAGTAGCGGCAGAGCTTCGCCACCTTCGGGGCCGCCAGGTTGGCGATGTAGGGCTGATCGGGGTGCAGCGCGGCGTAGTTCTGGTGGTACGCCTCGGCCTCGAAAAAGCGGTCCAAGGGCTCGATCGCGGTGGCGATCGGACCGTCGAACACCCCGGCCGTCTCGAGCTGCTCGAGATAGGCCTCGGCCACCCGGCGCT
>CAZDGO010000602.1:0-1544 GCA_964504825.1 uncultured Gaiellales bacterium | reverse complement strand
GGCTTTTAGGGGGCCTTATAGACCTGTGGTATACTGCGCCGCAGCATCCGATTAGGACACCCCGCTCAGGCGACGCGCGCCGAACTCTTCTCGTTCTTCCCGCTCCGTTTCCAGGCATGGCCTACTCGCATGCGCAAAGCAACCCCAGTACGGGAGGATTTGATGAGTTCTGCAAAGTTGTACGTGGGCAACCTCAGTTACAACACGAATGAAGGCAGCTTGGAGACGCTTTTCGCGGCTCACGGCACGGTTGCCTCCGTCACGCTGATCAACGATCGTGACACCGGCCGTCCCAAGGGCTTCGGTTTCGTCGAGATGGGCAGCGCCGAAGAAGCGCTGGCCGCGAAGGCAGCCCTCGATGGCACTGAAGTCGACGGCCGTGCCATCAAGGTCGACAGCGCGAAGGAACAGGCGCCGCGGCGCACCGGTGGCGGTGGCGGCTATGGTGGCGGCGGTGGCGGTGGCGGCGGAAACCGCTGGTAGTACTGCTCGCAGTATCGCTTGTCGCACACCAAGCGATGACCAGAACCGCCGGCCTGTGGCCGGCGGTTCTGCGTACCGGGTCAAGGTTCGGGCGGCTCCGTCCGTGTCGTTGGTCAGTCGCTTCCGCCGAATTCTTGCTCGAGTGCTTCCTTGGCGTTGACCATGGCCGTCTTGAATTCCAGTGGCCGCCTGATCTGCTTCAGATAGTTGACGGCGGCGGTGCTGGCGGCGGTGAGCACCTCGATGTCACCGTAGCCGAGGATCCGACCGAACAGGCGCTGTGTGAGCACCACGTCGGTCAGCTTCTCAAGCGACGAATCCATGACCTTCTTGTTCACTACTCCCGTGACTTCCACTACCCGACGGTTGGTGACTACGTAGATGTTCATCAGCCATGACAAGAATCCGGCGCCGACGCGGACCACCGGGATGATCAGCACCAGATATCCCCAGCGGATCCAGCCCAGGTCGGGCAGCCACCAGAAGGATGCGAACGTGAGCGCCACCACGATGACGATTGCCACAAGGATCCACTTGACCATCTCACTCACGGGGAAGATCCAATGGTGGCGTTCGGTGTAGAGGATCTCCTCGTTATCACCCAACTGTTTCCGCAAGTACTCGACGCTCATCCAGCACCTCCGTCGCGGTCGCTTCGATGGTTCATGCCGTCGTGGTGCGGAACCTCAGCCCGTCTTCGTGACACATGATCTGCACCGTCTGCCGCCCGCTCATCACCCCGCTGGGCAGGCCGCCGCCGGGCATGACCCATTGGCCGGCCATCAGGAACGCGTCGAGGCCGGGGAGGTCTCGGGGCATGTCGGTCATGAACGTCTTGGGGGTCGGCAGCCAGCCTTCGTAGCTTCCCTTCCAGTTGCCGGTGTAGCGTTCGATGGTGGCCGGCGTAGCCACGTCGACCATCTCCAGGTGGGTGCTCAACCCCGGGAAGCGTTTCTCCAGCAACTTCACGACCGCGGCGGCGATCTTCGCTTTCTCTTCTTCATAGCGCGAGTCTTCGGCGGCAAGGGCGACCCAGTAGTCGTAGTCGGCTTCTAGCGTGA
>CAZDGO010000601.1:0-1549 GCA_964504825.1 uncultured Gaiellales bacterium | reverse complement strand
CTAGGGCATGAGCCGAAGGGTGAGGCCCGTCTCTCCGCGGACCACCTGCAGCGATGCACCACACAGCCCGCATTCCGCGTCTTGGCCGACAGCGGCTTCGAGTCCAATGTGCATGTTGACGTGGCAGTTGGGACACAGTGCGTCGACGTCCTGTTCGACACCCTGCAGGGGAAGCTGTGCACCCACGAGTTCCCACAACGGGTCGTATTTTTTCGACACGCTCACTCCTCCATGGCGGGGTCCGGTTGCGATGATGCGGCCGATCATGCGGCCGCGCCGTGTGCAGAGTCTCTCACACCCACACGCCACTGCTCAAGTAGGTCCGTGATGACTCCCCCCGCACAAAAGGCAGCCATCCCTTGCTTCGACCTCGGACTGGTCGAATACGGTAGGGTGCAGGAATTGCAGGCCGAACTGCAGCAGGCGGTCGCCGACGACATCGTGCCGGGCGTGCTTCTTCTGCTCGAGCATCCGCCGGTAGTGACCCTGGGAAGTCGGGGCACGCCGGCCGACCTGGTGGATCTGAGCGGCTCCGCGGTGACACTACCGGTGATGCGCTCGGAGCGCGGAGGCGCCGCTACTCTCCATGCTCCCGGCCAGCTGGTGAGTTATCCCATCATCCCGGTGCCGGGTCGCGATCTCCGGCGCTTCGTCTGGAACCTCGAAGAAGTCCTGGTGCGTCTGGTCTCTGATCTCGGCATCGACGCGGAGAGGAGCAGCGGCCGGCCGGGCCTCTACGTTGGCGCTCAGAAGATCGCTTCGGTCGGGCTGCGCTGCCGACGATGGGTGGCAAGTCACGGAACATCGCTCAACATGTCCAACGACCTGCGTTTGTTCGACGCTATCGTCGCCTGCGGCGACGCAGGCCTGCGTCAGACGAGCGTAGCCGCCCTCGCAGGGTTCGCACCCGACATGCCGACGGCGAAGAGAGCATACGTGGAACACTTCGCGTTCGTGTTTCAGCGGCCCGTGCTTCCGCCGGAGCCGGCCACGCCGGCCGACGTGAGCCGCTGGGCCGCTGCTCGGTCGCACTACCCACGCCAGGAGTAATACCCACGGCAGGATTCGAACCTGCGACACCTGGCTCCGGAGGCCAGTGCTCTATCCCCTGAGCTACGTGGGCGGAACGAGGCCTGCCTAGTATACCGGTTTCACGGTCTCCGGCCAGCGCTCGTAGCATCCGCCCCCGGTGGCACCTGCGGTGATCAGCTCCGGCTCCCCCTTCTCTGGATACGGCACAACGAGGTGGTCGAGGTCAGACGGCAGCAGCGCCTGCCGGAACACCGCACGTGCTTCAGCGAGCAGTTCGCGCCGGCCATGCCGAGAGCTCACGTGTGTGAGAACCAGCAGCCGGACCCCTGCCCGAGTGGCCACCTCCGCCGCTTCGCGCGACGTCGAATGACGGGTCTCCAGGGCCCGAGGGCGCTCAGATTCCGTGAACGTGGCATCGTGCACCAGGACGGTGGCCCGGTAGCTGAGCGTCACCACCGACTCCGTGGGCCGCGTGTCGCCCGTTACGACTATCTTGCGACCACCGCGGGCTTCATCC
>CAZDGO010000600.1:0-1550 GCA_964504825.1 uncultured Gaiellales bacterium | reverse complement strand
CATCCCGTTGTATCGGAGAAGGATGAACGGTATCCGCAACTCTCTTCCATCTCAGACGACCTGCCGGCGTACGACGGGATCCATTCCCCCGCTATCAGGCCAGGTTATTGCTGAGCCATGCCTCCCGATGAATACGTATTGCCGATGACAGCCCCCCCGGCCAGAGGCCAGCGCGCCGGGGCACAGGTGCTGACGCGTCCCGCGCTCCAACGCCGCACTACGCTTCGGGAGCGGCGCCCCCAGGCGGTGCGGCGGCACACCGGCCGCGTTGCTACCCGGTTCGCTGTCCTCGTGACCGGAGATCTGGCGGCCATCCTCATCGCGCGCGCGGTCGCGGAGTGGTTCGCCGAGGCGACAATCAATGGATCCTTTGCCTACGCCGGAACTCCGCTTGTTACCGGCGGATCCCGCTTCATTTTCCTCGTTCTCCTCACGCTTACCGCCGTCTTCGCCACGGGCGGCCACAGTCGCCATCGGGCGCTCAATCAACCCATCCGTCTTTTCGTCGCCGTCGCCGGCGCTGTCCTGGTTACCTGGGCCGGCGGAATCGCTCGCGGGTTCCTGCCCGATCTCATACTGCCGATGGTTGCGACGGCGGGAACTGTCTGGCTCGCTCTGTTCACCGTCCGACAGTTCTCGGAATGGTTCCTCCGGGAGGTGTGGCCCGGCCAGCGAGGGGCTGGTACGGCAATTCTGATTGGGGTTCCGCAGGCCGGCAAACGCTTCGAAGGAGCGGTCGCAGCTCCGGGGGGCGACTATCGCGCTGCCGGGTATGTCTCGACGCAGCCGAGCGAAGACCCCCAGTTTCTGGGCACGATCGACGATCTCCCTGCGATCATTGACGCACACGACGCCGAGGCGGTGGTCGTGTGCGCGGACCTCCCGGCGAGTCGGATCAACGATCTGATCGAGGAATGCCTGCAGGCAGGCTGCCAGATTCTGTTTCCGGCCCGGGCGGTTCGGGTTTACGGGCTGCGTCCGACACTCGTCTGGCACCACGATCAACCCTTCTTCGAGCTTGGCAGCCCGGTGCTCAGAGCCCGGGCGCTGATCTCGAAAAGGATAGTTGACGTCGTCGTGAGCTCGCTGCTTATCCTGCTGCTGGCGCCACTGCTGGTCGCGATCGCAGTTGCCATTCGCCTCGACTCACCCGGCTCTCCATTCTTTTTCCAGCCCCGAGCCGGATTGGGAGGAAGACGGTTCCGCATGATCAAGTTCCGCACTATGCGCGAAGGGGCCGACGTCGAGAAACAGGACTTCGCGCACCTCAACCAGACCGGCGATGCGCGGCTCTTCAAGATCAGGGATGACCCGCGGACGACGCGACTCGGTCGATTTCTCCGCCGCTGGAGTCTCGACGAGCTACCGCAGATCTTCAACGTCTTCATCGGCGAGATGTCGCTGATCGGACCTCGCCCGTTCTTCGAGTCGGACTTCCAGGAATACGAGGACCACCATTTCCGCCGTCTCGATGCGAAGCCCGGTATCACCGGACTGTGGCAGGTGAGCGGACGCAGCGAGGTGATCGACTTCGAGGATGTAGTCTTTCT
>CAZDGO010000599.1:0-1551 GCA_964504825.1 uncultured Gaiellales bacterium | reverse complement strand
GAACTGTCCGAGTGCTCCAATGAAGACCAGGAATGCGAAGGCGCCGTCGAGCAGCAGGAGCATCCCCTGCTGATCTGGCTCTAGTGGAATGGCCTTCAGGCCAACAGCCGCGCCCAGACCGATAGCCACCACCAACGCCCCCAAGACCAGTTGGAAGTTCTGGGCGAGATTCTTGTTCATTTCCCCGCGCATGAACAGGTGTTCTCGCATGGCCAAGTCGAGATAGATCCCCTCATTCTCGAGCCGATCCGGCATGTTCCCACCTCCAAGTCACACCATAGTCGTTTTGGGCTCACGAGACACTACGGCGGACATCGGGGTCACCTTGCACGCTACCGATCGCCCGCGGCCCTCGCCGCTCAAGCTGCTTTCGCCCCGCGGCGAGGGGTGGCGGGAGGCGCCGCCCTCTACCGGCCTCGGTTTCCGGCCTCGCGCCTGGGGCTTCCCAATCAACTGATGACAATTGGATGCGAGAAGACCTCCCTGAGTTCAGCGTCCAGCATGGCCTTCCTGCCGAAGTAAGGCCCATCAGGCCCAACCGCGTATGCATAGGCGCCTTTGCTCACTTGGTAGAGCCCATCGGTGCCGGTCTGGTCAGAGCCGTTGAAACTCTGTTGATAGGCACCGTAGAAATTGATGATCAGCCACTTGCATTGTCCAGTTCTCTCTTGAGAATGAAGAGTTGGGTCACCGCAGCTCTGTAGCCTGTCCATCGCCTGAGGCGGAATGATTGTGGTCGCGAGGAAAGAAGAGTCCTGGAGGCTCTTGGCCAGGTCTGCGGTGAGGGTGGCCAGCGAAACCTCTTCGGGGTTGGCACTCAAGATGGTGTCGCTTGACAGCGGCGTGGGCGCCGCTGTTGGTTCAGCTGTCGCCGTCGGCGTGGCCGTGGCAGTCAGTGCCGGGCTCGCGGGCTCCGTCGCGCTCGGGGCGACCAAGGCCGGAGGGGCCGAGGCTGCGGTCCCGCAACCACTGAGCATCACGGCAGACATCAGGATGCCGAGGCAACGTCGGTTCATCTGGGTCCTCGCTCGCTGCTGGCGTCTAATGGGGAATTTCTCATTTCCAAGATCCAAGTGCAGGACAGCCTCCACCGCGGCCTCGACGCCGTAGCGCCCGCGGAGCTCGGCGGCATGCATGGGAGGACGGCAGCCGCGATCGCCTCGCCCACGGTCATGTCAACGATCATCTTGGCGAGCTGATTAGGATCGCGGCGCAATCGCACTAGTCACCAGTCAAAGCATGATGGCCGAGTCAGAGGGGGTCAAGCATCCGCCTGCTCAAACTGTGACACTACCGACCAGCGTCTTCTCCTCGTGTTCCCGACCTCACTTCGCCTTGAGCTCAGTTCGGCGTGCTGAAGGCGTCCGACCCGCGAGCGCTAACCGGCAGCCCGCCACCGGAACGAAGAAGAAGGGGTGGCCGGCCGCTCCCGATCGCTGTTGCGATAGCCAGCGGAGGGGGCGTCCGGCCGCCCCATCAACTCCTCCGCCCGCATCGGTCTAGCGGGTGGGTCGCTCCCGATCGGACATCTCCAGGATGTCGAGCATCGGC
>CAZDGO010000598.1:0-1551 GCA_964504825.1 uncultured Gaiellales bacterium | reverse complement strand
GCCTGCGGGCCGAGCTCGTCCGGATCTCCGTCGAGCTCGGCGAGCAGCAGCGCTTCCGCATCTTCGGGGAAGCTGCCTCCCCTGCTCCGATTGATCATTTCCAGCGTAGAGCGGTCGAGCATCTCGAGGGCGGCGGGGAGGATGCGCGCCGCCACGATCGCCGACGCTGCGGCGACCGTGGCTGCGACGCTGTCGAACACCCCCATCAGGGTACGGTAGCCCGCGGGAAGCGGGGTAAGGCGCAGCACGGCCTGAGTGATCACCCCCAAGGTGCCCTCGCTGCCCACAACCAACGACACCAGATCCAGACCCGCAGCATCTTCTACCTCTCCGCCCAGCTCCAGCACCGACCCGTCAGACAAGACCAGGGTCAATCCGAGCACGTGGTTGAGGGTTACTCCGTACTTGGCGCAGCGGGGGCCACCCGCGTTTTCGGCGACACAACCGCCGATCGTAGCCGCCTTCATGCTCGAAGGGTCCGGAGCGAAGAAAAAACCGTGCGTCGCGGCGGCATCTTGAACCGATTGGTTAGTCGCACCGGCTTCGACCACCGCCAGGCGCGAGTCCGGGTCTACGCGCACGATCCGATTCATGCGCGTCATGCTCATCACCATGCCCCCGGCTACGGGCAGAGTACCACCCGAGAGGTTCGTGGCTGCGCCCCGGGGAACCACCGAAAACCGATGAAGCCTCGCCAGCCGGACGCACTCCGCGACTTCGGAGGTCGAGGCGGGCAGCACCACTACGTCTGGGAGGAAGCGTTCCCCGGTGGCATCGTATGAGTAGGCAAGGAGGTCGCCGGGCGCGGTACGCACCCACGTTCTCCCCACGATCTGTACGAGGTCCGCCTCCAGCGCCGGAGGGCACTGAGTTCTGTGAGCGGTGTGTGAAGCTCCGAGGAACGCCATGTTCTATCTGCTAGGGACAGAGCAGATCAGCCGGCAGGTCACCCAGCATCTCAGGCCCAGGCTCTACGTCGAGCAACACGAGATACACCCGGCCCGGCCCGTGCATGCCCTGGACGATGGTGAACTCGATGTCGCCGGTGCGACTGGGCCCGGAAATACCCCCCAGATAGCGCGGGACCGGGTGCCCGAGAACCCGTTCCGCATATCGGCGCGCCATCCACAATCCGTCATCCAGGGTGGGCACGATCTTGAACGTGGGCGCCACCACCACGTGCGTGTAGGGTAGGTTAGACACGAGTTGGCCGTAGGCATCGTCAGCGGCAAGGAGCACGGTGCCCGTCTCCGCCACCAGCGCCGTGGCCCCGGTCACGCCCACGTCCGCCCCAATGAGAGTGGACCGGTCTCCCTCCGCGCCGGAGGGTCCGAAGCGCGCGACGCGCACTCCCTTCGCCCGGAGCTCGACCTCGATGTCCAAGCTTTCCCACGCCCTGCTCTCATGCACGATCACCGACAGTCCGGGAGTGAGCAGCCCCTCCAGATGCGCGCGCGCTTTGCCGAAGTCGGCGGCGCGCAGCACCTGCCACCCTTGCGACGCAAACACCTCCTCCGCCGCCGTCACCAGCTCCCGACTAGGGGGTGACCA
>CAZDGO010000597.1:0-1554 GCA_964504825.1 uncultured Gaiellales bacterium | reverse complement strand
CCCCATGTCACCCGGCACAAGCACGGGCTGGCCGATGGATCGGTAGCGCTCAGGGACGTCGGGGTGACCGGGGCCGAAAGCGCGGGTCGCCCCCTTCCGGTGGACGAGCAGAGTCTGACTCGCGCCATCCACGTCGTGCTCCTCGAACTTCGCCGTGTTGTGTGACACGTCGTACAGCAAGTGGATGCCCAGTTCCTCCCGAGTTAACTCAAAGATCCTGCTGAACGCCTGCCTGACGAAGTGTGTGATCACCTGGCGATTGCAGAAAGCAAAGTTTGCGGCCGCGGACATCGCCGCGAGGTACCGGCGGCCCTCATCAGACTGAATGGGCGCGCAGGCCAGCTGCTTATCAGGAAGACGGATCCCGTAGCGCTCCGCAGCCTCCTCCATCACGTCGAGGTGGTCCTGGCAGGTCTGGTGGCCGAGACCACGTGAGCCGGTGTGGATGAACACAACCACCTGCCCGAGGCCGCTGATGCCCATTGCCTCCGCCTCGCTGGGACGATAGACGTCGTCAACGACCTGCACCTCCAGAAAGTGGTTACCCGATCCAAGCGTTCCGAGCTGCGACGCTCCTCGCCGTTTGGCCTCTCGGGAGACCAGCGCCGGATCGCCGTCCTCAAGACGGCCTCCGCTCTCTATCAACGTTTGGTCCTCAGCCCAGCCATAGCCGTTGCGGATCGCCCATGCGGCCCCGTCCGCGAGCACGTCATCCATCTGCTCCAGGGGCACAAGGACCTGGCCTGATTCTCCCAATCCGGCCGGAACGTCGCGAAATAGTTGGTCGACTAGCTTCTTCAGCCTCGGCTGGACGTCATCCAACTGCAGATGCGTCGTGAGGACACGCGTGCCGCAATTGATGTCGAACCCTACGCCGCCAGGCGAGATGACTCCGTCCTCGGGCCGCATCGCGGCGACGCCCCCGATCGGAAAGCCGTAGCCGGAATGGACATCCGGCATCGCCATCGAGTACCTCACGATACCGGGGAGCGAGGCGACGTTGGCGATCTGGTCGAGCGCCTGGTCGTCCGCCATCTCGTCGATCAACTCGTCAGAGGCGAAGATCATCCCAGGCACGCGCATCCAGGGCCTGTAGTCCTGCGGCAGGCGCCAGTGCCATTGGTCGACACGCTGCAGGGCGTCGCGCCACTTCACGCGTGAGATCCCGTCCGCCGCCGTCTTCGCATGGCCGACCGTCATCGTAGGCGCCTCCCTTGAACTAGAGGAAGGGTCGATTCGGCTCCTGGGCTTGCCGGCAGGGTGACATCCGCCCTGTGGGGTTGCCTGCCTCCTCTTTCAGAGGTCATCGAGGCCTCTTAGCTCCGACTTGCCCGGGTGCTTCCATCCACCCTTCTACCTGTAGTTTACTCATCAGAGCAGGCGTTGATGAGTGCCGAGTGGCCCCCCTCGCGGGAGCCCTTCTGCCTGAAGAGCGGAAGCTGCTGCGGGCAGCTTCCGCTGATTATCCGCGGAATGCGATGTCCGCGACGATGGGCTGTGCGACCCTCGCGTAATCCGCATATCTCATCTGGATCGTGTCGGTGTGTGTCGCTG
>CAZDGO010000596.1:0-1554 GCA_964504825.1 uncultured Gaiellales bacterium | reverse complement strand
CCCCGCTTGGCTCAAGGCCCCGCCGGCGGCGGAGTCCGCCTCGGCGACGGCCGGGAAAGGCGAGGAAGCCTAGGGGAGCGGATGACTGCCGAGCAGCGGGGTGGGGCAGATAGACCGGCGGACGAAGGAGCCAAGGCCCGCCACCGGGCGCTGAACTATCTGCAGGCGAGAGAGCGCTCGCCCCTCGAAGTGCGCGAGCGGCTCCGGCGCTACGGCTATGACGAACACCTGGTCGCCGAAGTGACTGCCTGGCTCGAGGATATCGGTTTGCTCGACCAGGAACGGTTCGCGCGCGCCCTGGCAACCGCCAGGTTGAACGCCGGTTGGAGCCGGCGGCGCATCCTGGCGGAGCTTGCGCGTAAGGGTGTGACCTCCCGGGAGGCCGAAGAGGCGGTCGATGCTGTGACGGCGGCCGGCGTGGAGTCTGGAGCGATCGGGCTGGTGGGGGACGACCCCGCAGGCGACGAGAGCAGCGAAGACACGATCCTCATCGGCTTGGTGCAGCGGCGCTTCGGTCGGCAACTGGCGGACGATCCGGAAGGTGGGCAACGGCGTGCGCTCGCGTTCCTTGTGCGTCGTGGCCACGATTGGGAACGGGCCAGACGGGTGATCCGCGCGGTTTCGGAGGCTCCCGGCCCAGGCTGAAACAGCCGTCTTCCTTGACAGCGGTCAGTCAGCGACGATACACTTATAGCGTTTATGACGAGTGGTGGAACGACGGTTCACGTGGTCGTGATCGTAGCCATAGATTGCCTGCCAATCAGCGATTCCGCGCCGAGGTCGAAGAGGACGAAGGCTCTGAGCGTAGACGAATAGGGGAATCCGTGCCGGGCGTAGTCCCGGCATCTCCCGCGATTGCTGATTCTCGGGCGCGACAGGCGCGTGAGACCATCTTCCAAGCCGGGCGTCCGCTCGGCTTTTCGCATGCCGCCGCCACCGGTCGTCACGGTACGAGACTGTATTTGCTGGTATCTGAACGGACTGGAGACCATATGACTACGTACATCATCGTGGTGCTGGTGGCCCTCGTGGCGCTGGCGATAGGGGCGGCAGCCGGCTATCTGTTGCGAAAGTCCATCGGGGAGGCGAAGATCTCTTCGGCGGAGATACAGGCCAAGAAGGTCGTCGAGGAAGCCGAAGGTAGAGCCGACACGATCAAACGTGAGGCCCGGGTGGAGGTAAAGGACGAACTCCACAAGCTGCGCACGGACACGGAGGGGGAACTCAAGGAGCGGCGGAGCGAGCTGACCCAGCTCGAGAAGCGCGTGCTGCAGCGGGACGAGACTCTCGACGAGAGGCAGAAAGATCTCCAGAAGAGAGAGCAGTCTGTCAGTGACCGCGAGGCTCACTATCACACGGTGCTGGAAGAGGCCGAGGCGGCTAGACTCGAGCAGCAACGCAGGCTTGAGCAGATCTCCGGTCTAACGCAAGAAGAGGCCCGCGGCATCCTCCTCAAGGATGCCGAGGACGATGTCAAGCATGACATGGCGAAGATGATCCGCTCCACCGAAGAGGAGGGCCGGCGCGAAGCCGATCGGCGGGCCCGCAATGTCC
>CAZDGO010000595.1:0-1558 GCA_964504825.1 uncultured Gaiellales bacterium | reverse complement strand
ATGACCTGTTACATCAACCCGCTGTGCGCGCACGAGCACGACCCCGAATACTATCCGCAACCCGCGAAGACCAAGAAGACGGTCTTCATCGCCGGGGGTGGCCCCGCCGGTCTGGAGTGCGCGTGGGTGGCGGCCGATCGCGGCCACGAAGTGCATGTGTACGAGACGCGCGACAAGTTGGGCGGCACCATCGTCGACGCCGGCAAGGCGCCGTACAACGATGACGAGCTGTATCGGATCATCGAGTTCCATAAGGCGCAGTGCGACCAACGCGGCGTCGAGTTCCACCTGGGCGAAGAGGTCACGGCGGAGTTGTTGGAGGAGGAACTGCCCGACACGCTGGTCGTGGCCGTGGGATCCACCGTGCGCACGCCCACGTTCTTCGGGGGCGACCGCGACAACGTGATCACCCTGAGCGACGCTCTCTACGAGACGAAGCCGATAGGCGACCACGTGGTGGTGTGGGGCAACAAGAAGCCTGCCATCGGCACGGCGCTTGCGCTCGCGAAGCGGGGCAAGAAGGTCACGCTCGTAGGCAAGGACCGTACGGTCGGCAAGGACATCAACCCCTCCTTCCGCTGGCGCTACAACATCTTCCTGCGCCAGAACGGCATAGTCAGCTACAACGACTGCGACATCGAGCAGGTTCTCGACGGGCAGGCGATCCTGGTCACCTACGACGGCCACCGGGTGCCGGTGAAGTGCGACACGGTGGTGCTCGGCGAGCGCGACCCGAACCCGGCGCTGAAGGCCGCCGCTCAAGAGAACTCGATCGAGCTCTACGTCATCGGCGACGCTGTCGTGCCCCGCGGCCTCTCAGGCGCCGTGCACGACGGCTACAAGATCGGCCTGCGTATCTGACGGCCGGCTCAGGAAGAGAAAGGACACACCAGTGGCACAGGTGCAAGACAAAGCCGCCGAAGGCGTGAAGCAACCCAAGCCCTTCGACGCCGAGATGGAGCTCGCCAAGCTGTGGGCAAAATGCCAGGCGGCTCAGGACGAGATCCGGCGCGCGTTCTACACGTCTCGCGAGGCGGGCATCCAGCTCGCGGGCGACGACGCCGACCCGACGACCATCGGCCTGAAGGCGTGGGAGATCAGGGGCAAGGACGTCGCCAAGACATACTTCCCCCGCCTCAACCTCGCCAAGGGCAACTTGGTCGAGCAGATCGGCAAGCTGTACGTGAACAGCTGGCGGAACCAGGGCGCAGTGGTGAGGCTCGAGAAGAGCGAGAACCCCGACGAGGTGTTCATCATCTGGGAGCGCTGCCCGTGGCCCACGGCCGCGAAGAACTACGGCGCCCCTATGGCGGAGGACGTGGCCGGCTGCGATCTTCTGCTGCAGACCGCGTTGGCCGACGTGGCTCTGTTCATCAACCAGCCCCTGAAGATCGAGACCCTCAAGGCCATTCCGCGCGGTCAGGGCACGTGCGTCCGCCGGCTCTGGCTCGAGCGCTAGGAGGCTGCTGAAAATCGAAGCCTTGGCCCCCAGAACGCACCGGACGGCGCGATACGGCGTCCTCGGTCGCGCACGTAGCGCTGCTACGAGCGCTTCCTG
>CAZDGO010000594.1:0-1561 GCA_964504825.1 uncultured Gaiellales bacterium | reverse complement strand
CGAAGCGCTGCAGAAGGTCAAGACCGCCCTCCGCCTGCACGCGGAGAGCGAAGCCGCGCCGGCGCCCGACATCGCGGCGGCCCCCTCGTGGCCGGAACCTCTGCAGGGGCGCATGACCGCCCTAGTCCAGGCCAGAGTCGCCTTCGTCGCGGCGGAGGAAACGAAGAGGGGCATCAAGCCAGCCGATCCTCCCGTTCCACCCCTGGTCGTTATGGCCGGGCTGTTCGGCGCCCCCGTTTTGCTCCTGCTGACGATGGACAAGGCCGTCTCCACACCGTACGGGTGCTTCGACGCCGGTCTCTTCGCGCAGACGATAGCCCTGGCCGCCCACAACCGCGGGCTCGGCACCTGCCTCATGACATCTACGCTGCGCTCCGCGGACGCGCTGCACCGAGTGCTGCCGGAAGCCGAGGGCAAGGCGTTCATCGCCGCCATCACGCTCGGACATCCGGATCTAGACGCTCCCATCAACCAGTTCCCCCGGCGGCGAGTGACGCTCGAGGACTTCGTCACGCGCGTGGGATAACCCGCACGGAAGTCACCAAACCATCGACGCGTCCAGATGGGTCCACCCGTCGGCCAGCCTGACGGCCGACGGCGAATCGGCGCCCAACTTGTCGGCGCCCGTGTACGCACGTACCAGTTCGGTCACCGGGCCACCGCCAAGCATGATCTTCACCTGGGACCGGAGACCGGCCTTCACCGCCTCGACCGAGATCCGGGCGCTCCACCAAGGCATTTTGGATGCCGTCCGCGAGGCCGACGCTGCCCGCGCCGAGCGCCTGATGCGCGAGCACCTCGAGTACACAGAGCCGACGTTCTTCCGGGCGGCCTAGAGGCAGGGGCGGGCTAGAGGCAGGGCCGGCCGTCGCTGCCGGGACATACTGCGACAGGCCCCTCCGAGGTGTACACTCCAATGTACAGTCAGCCGTACTAGGAGGCTAGCGATGCGCCCCATTCGCCTTGATCAAGATGTCCGCCCGCTCTCGGAGTTCAGGGCCGCTGTGGCATCGTTCGTGCAACAGGTCAACGAGACGCGGCGTCCCATGCTCCTCACACAGCGTGGTCGTGGGGTCGCGGTGCTCATCGACGTCCGTGAGTTCGAGGCGATGCAGGAGCGCCTCGAGTTGCTCGAGGACGTCCGCGCCGCCCAACAGCAGTTCGCCTCCGGGAAGGGCATCCCCCACGAGGAGGCCAAGGCCCGGGCTCTCGGCAGGTTCGCGAAGTGAACGTCGAGTGGTCCGATCGCGCCCTGCGGAGGATCGACGAGATAGCAGACCATATCGCGATGGATGATCCCGCCGCGGCGCAAGGATGGGTAACCGAGTTGTTCGCCACCGTCGAGCGGCTCGCGCAATTCCCTCTGAGCGGGCGAGTCGTACCCGAGATCGAGGACGACGAGGTTCGCGAGATCATCTACGGCGCGTATCGTGTGTTCTACCAGGTCGGCGACGTAGTCGAGGTGCTGTCGGTCCGTCACGGAAGCCAGTTTTGCGCGAAGATGAGGTCGGCAGAGAACAGACCTGACGACCAGCGACGAACGCGCACGAGGTCCGGCTGA
>CAZDGO010000593.1:0-1565 GCA_964504825.1 uncultured Gaiellales bacterium | reverse complement strand
ACGGCAAGGCCCTACAGGCCGCGCAGTACGCGGTCGAGGCCGCGGAGGTAGCGCTGGCCGAGGTTGAGGCATCGCGCGGATGGCTCGGGATGAGCACCGAGGCCGTGCAGCGGCGGCTGCTCGGGCCGGGCAACGCCTGCAAGGACGTCGAGGCCGGGCGCGACTTCATCAAGCAGATGGTTCGCGTGACGGTAAGGCCGGTCGGGCGCGGGCGGAAGGTCGCGGTCGCGGATCGGGTCGAGGTCGAGAACCTGACCCCGGCGGCAGCGCTGCAGGACGAGGCGCTCGTGAAGTTCGAGGTGGCGTCGTGACGACCGGCTACCCGCAGCCGCGGCTAGAGGTCGCGCTCCTGGATCTCGGACGGCACGGCTCCCGCTGGTACCTGCTGATAAACGCACCGGCAGACGACGTCGAGATGGCCGTCGAGGCCGCCGCGTTCGGAGCACGCTCCGAGATGATCAAGAGATACGTGCAGGGCGGCCCCTACGCGACCGAGGCGGACGCGCAGGCCGAGGTAGAGAGGCGCTACGCCGAGATGCAGGCCGAGTACGAATGGGTGGAGGAGCAAGCGCGGATCGGCGGGTACAGGGTGGCGTGGTAATAGCCCGTTGAGCCAAGCATCAAGACGGCACCCCGGAGACGGGGTGTTCGTCGTTCTACGCCCGGCTCCTCGTTCCGGCTCCTGCGCGTCAAATACAACAGTGAGAATTCGCGTCGTGCCGCTCTAAATAAGAAGGTGTGCGGTCCTGCCGCCAACCAATCCGGGGACGAGTTCAGCGCGGCGGCTCTTCAGCAGCGGGCCCTCCCCACTCCGCGGGCAGGAAGTCCGGGACCGGCAAGCTCGGGTCGAGGCTCGAGGGCGGGTGGTCCTCCCCCAGGGCGCGAAGGTTCGGGCCCAACGTGATCTCGAACACCATTCCCTGCGGCGTGTTCTCCCCGAGCGCGTCTCGGATCGCCTGCCGGACGTCGAACAGGGGGCAGAGTGAACAGCGGGGAGGGATCCCGTGGTAGAAGCGAAAGCGGCAGGCGCGGAACGACTTGAGTTGCGAGGAGGCACACCAGGCCATTTCCCTCGCCTGGTAGGTGGAGACGAGCTCCTCGTCCTCGTACACCTCGGTCGCCCGCCAGTGGCGAACCCGCTCGAGCAGGCGGGCGAGGCCGAGGTAGGCGACCTCGCCCTCGCCTAGGACGAAGCTCACCCGATACCTGCCCGGCTCGACCTCGCTGCACTCGCCGGCGCCGGCTTGCGCCTCCGCAAGCGCCTTGCCGAACCGCTTCGAGCGCGAGGGGCCGAACTCGACCGTCACTGGGCGCTCCATCGAGAGCACACTAACCAAGCAGGGACTTTGCCCGATGGCTCGCCGTGTCGTGCATTGTTGGAAATGCGACGCGGGGCCGAGTTGACATTCGCTGATTACACAAAGACGCTATGGTCCGCCCCGCCGCAGAAAGGCTGCCGCTAAGGAGAGTGAGCAGCAGTCGCAACGAAATGGAGGAGAATATGAGGGGATTTCAGCGTGCCGTCTGGGCGGGGGGTCGCGTCCCATGAGCCGGGGGAATTGAGT
>CAZDGO010000592.1:0-1568 GCA_964504825.1 uncultured Gaiellales bacterium | reverse complement strand
GTTGACCGGCCCTGCGCGCCTCGTCCAGGGCGAGGGTCATGAAACGCAGGTCGTCGGCGGACCAGACGGTGGGGGAGGGCGCGGGCATTAGTCGGCCGGCCGGTAGCCGGCGAACATCTTCGCCACCCCGCCCTCGCGCACGTGCAGGGCATCGAAGAAGTCGGTCGCGTCGACGCCCGCTTTCGTCGGATCGTATGAGCCGACGACCGTCATGCCCCGCGTGGCGGCGAGGGCGCGGATGTAGTCCTCCACCGCTCCGCCGACGCGCATGTTCTTCTCGCGTTTGAAGAAGGAGTAGGTGGTGGGGTGATACGGACCCAGATAGAAGGCCACCTGTATGCCCCGCGCCGCAAGGTAGTCCACAAGGGCTTCAAACTCAGCCTTCTTAACGGGCTCGAGCTTCCCCGTGCGCTGGTCGAGGCTGTCGCGCCACTTGGTGTTGTAGATCTGGGCCTCGCGCTCCACGGCTTCCGGCGTCCGCTCCCGCATCGCCCTGCCGTAGACAAGGCTGCCGTCGGCCAGCTTGATGGCGACATCGAGGGCGGTCTCGTCGGTGGCGTAATACTGTTTGCGGACCGCGCGCGGCTCCCTTCTCCGACGTTCGAGCTCCTGCAACGAGGCCTGGAAGTACGAAAGCGACACCGCTTGGCCGTAGTGGCTCCATGGACGTATACGGTCGAGCAGCCCGCCCGACAGCCGATCAAGGGGCGTCTGGTGCAGGGACGGTTGCTCCCGGGTCATGGCCTCGAGGAAGGCGTTGCGCTCACGGCTGAGTGTCTTCCATCCGGCGAGGTAGTCGGTGGTCTGCAGATCCCAGGCATCCACCGCCAGGATAACCGTGCCCGGGAGGTGACCGCGGGCCAGATAGAGTTCCAGGATGCCCTCGAAGTCGGGCAGGGTAGCCTCGGTGACGCCTGCATTGAAGAAGCTGTGTTCTCCGACCACCACCGTGCCTATCTGCATAGCTCTGCTGGAACCGAGCACCAGCACGTCGGGAGCCTCGGCGATCTGCTGGGCGTAGAATCGTTGCACCAGACGGTCGTCGTGGTTGGCGATGGAGGCTACGTTCTTGCCGGCGGCCAAAAGGTCGGCGATGCCGCGCTCGTAGGCGGACCCCGTGAAGAGGTTGGCCGGGTCGACAACGACGTTCAGTGCCGACATCGCGAACACGACCGGTAGGGCGCCGAGTAGGAAGCGGGCGAGAAAGGTGAAGGGGGCACGTCTTCCCATCAGAATTGGAAGTAGATGAACGGGTTGTCGGCGAAGGATCCCTCTAGGAGGATCCAACCTACCACGGCGTAGTAGAAGAGCAGCCGCTGCCATCCGGGGCGACGACCCCAGAAACCCGACCAGCGTCCTGTCTCTTGGAGGGCGTCCATGGTCACCACGGCGACCAGCGAGATTCCCAGCACCGCGATGGTCTGCTCAGTCAGGCCCGTGGCGGCCACCGCGGCGCGTAGCGCCGCCGGGCCGGCCAGCTGAGCGCCAAGACCTCGCACCGAATGCGTGAGCACGTATAGAGCATCGGGTAGACTGGAGGCGCGGAAGAACACCCAGGCCACGGTGAC
>CAZDGO010000591.1:0-1568 GCA_964504825.1 uncultured Gaiellales bacterium | reverse complement strand
TCGCGCCGGTGGCACGAGCTGGACCACGCGTATCTGGAACCGCGGGTGATCGAGCTGTCCCACCTCATAGAGGATCCGTCGATTCTAGATCGCTATCGGGCGGGGCGCCCCGAGTCGTAGCCTGCACCGCTCGCTCCCGGGAGGGCGCCCCGGTTGCCCGCGGTTCCTACCCCTCCTGCGGGCGCCCACCCACACATTCCGGGTGGACAGCGGGCCGCCGCACGGGTTTGATGAACAACCTCTCCCCGATGAGGAACGCAAGCAGGATGCCCAGCGCCAGGCCCGTTTTCCGTCCCGCCGGCATGGGCTCCCAGTGGAATCTCACCCTCTCCTCGACGATGTCGCGCAGGGGGATCCTGTCGGGCAGGCTTCCCCACCACCCTTTGCCTCCGTTCGACACAAAGGCGGTAGCCGGGTCCTCCAGCTTGGTTGCCTGTTTGCCGGGGTAGTCCACCCACACGTGGTCGAAAGAGTAGCGGAAGGTATAGGGCATCCCCTTCGCCTCGAGGATGCTCGCGGTCAGGATGGCCTCGGCCTGGCAGTCGCCCGCTCGGTCTTTTAACACTTCGTCCACAGTGGGGAAGTACCAGGGCTTGCCGTAGAGCGTCCACGCGTATTTGTATGGCACGTAGGCCTGCGCGAAGGTCTCGATGGCAGCCGCATCATCAGGTAGTTGGTCGGCGATACTCCGCACGGCCTCGGCGTCGACCGGGGGGTGGATCAAGCGCCGGAGCGAGACCACAAGACTGCGTGGATCGGGATAGAGCATCAGCCCCACCCAGAGCAGCATCAGTATCAGCATGAGGAGGCGGCGGCGAAGACTCACCCGCCAGATGAAGGACGTTCTTCGACTCATGGGGGGCAGTATACGCCCGGTTCGGCCTCGCGGCTGAGACTCAGACCACCGACGCCGACCCGCCCCGACGGGAGTCGCCGCCTCCGTCGAACCGTGTCTCCTGGCCCCGTCGCAGACATGCAGCCACCTGGACTCCACCGAAGTAGAGATCTCGTACCGACCAGGCCTGAACGGACCGTCCCGACCTTCGCAGATGCGCCTCTGCTTCGGCCGGTGTGCCGTGTTCGAGGTGCACGATCGCACGATCCACGTGCAAACGGGAGGCGTCTACGGCCGACTGAGCGTCATGGCAGAGGTCGAGCATGTTCACCAGCACCTGCACGATGGCCGAACGCAGACGGGCGCTGCCCGCGCTGCCCAAGGCGATGAGTCTCTCGGTGGCCGGACCCGGCCGCCCCGAGGGGGGGGTGCACGAAGCTCCTTCCCGTCCCCAGGCCACCGTGGGGGCCATCATCGAGGTCAACCGCTCGCCGGGGGCGAGGGCGAAGAACCCGCTGGGGTTCAGGTCCTCCTCGCCCATCATGTTGTTCATGTAGATGCCCGTGCCCTCCACCACCACGCCAGAGCCCGAACCGCACGACATGGTGACCGACACGGCCAACCCCTCGGCGTCGATGACCGACACATGGGTGGTGTTGCCCGGCCCGGGCGGCCGGCCGGTGGGCCGAGATGTGTACGAGTCCACGTGGGCACGATCCAGGAAGGTGTCGCC
>CAZDGO010000590.1:0-1569 GCA_964504825.1 uncultured Gaiellales bacterium | reverse complement strand
CCACGAGCGAGATTGCGCTCGCGACGCTGTTGCTGATCCTCGCGGGGTTGCTGATCGGAAGTTTCGTCCGCCTGAGCGGCGCGAACTGGGGGTTTGATCCCAATCAATTGTTCGTAATGAGGGTGAGCCTTCCCGCAGAGGCTGCGTCAATCCGGCCGGAGTCTTGCATTCAGATGGGTCGTCATGGCAAACACAAATCGCCGGCGTGTTGACCGTCGCCAAGGCGGGGACCGCCGATGGCCCTGGCGGGGCGTCGAGCGCCGGCGCGGCCACCGACGGCTCGCGGCGACGGCGGCTGGGTTCATGGTCGCAGGGCTCCTCGCCGCACCCAGTCCTGCCCAGGCTCAGATCTACTCCTGGCACGACGCAAAGGGGACGCTCGTGCTCTCGAACCGCCAGTCCAGCCCGACCGCGAAGCCCTTCGAGACCATGAAGGGCCCTGTCCAGGCGACGGAAGAAGGGCCCGCGAAGCTACGCCGGGTGTCGGAGTACGACCACTTAATCGACGAGCACGCCGCCGCCCAGGGCGTTCGCCCCGAGCTGGTGCGAGCGGTCATCCAGCAAGAATCGAACTTCAATCCGCGTGCGCGCTCGTCGAAGGGCGCGATGGGGCTGATGCAGCTCATGCCGGGAACGGCGGCTGATCTCGGCGTGGTCAATCCATTCAACGCGTTGGAGAACATCCGCGGCGGCGTCAAGTACCTTCGTCTGCTTCTCAATCGCTACGACAACAACGAAGCGCTTGCACTCGCCGCTTACAATGCGGGTCCCGGCGCCGTCGATCGGTACGGCTCGCAGGTGCCGCCCTACCGCGAGACGCAGGAGTACGTAAAACGCATCCTCGGCTCCAGGCAATCAGCCGCCGCCAAGCCATCCGTAAAGGTCATTTACAAGACCACTAACGTGATCAATGGCTACGCGGTTCCACACTATTCGAGCTCCAAACCCGCCAGCGGTCCGTACGAAGTCATGAAGCTGGGCTGAGGCGGTGGGCGTCGAGCTGACGCTCAACCAACTCGAAGAGCTCATCCGGCTCTCGATACGAGAGACGGCAAAGATTGACGAGGCTCTCCTTTCGGCCCTGGATTCGGGACAGGCTGCTGGCTCACCTGCGGCAGAATAGCGGCAGGTTCTATTGCCTCTGGCGACCAGAGTCATCGGGCTTCCTTTAGCCTCTCGATCTGCCCCAGCCAGTCGGTGATTCGGTTCCAACTGGCGAAGGTCTGGTCCACCAACCTCCGCTCCATGATCAGGCGGAGGTTGTCCACCGTAGCTCGCCAGAAATCGCGCGAGCGTAGGTGGACCCACCTCCACAGTCCGTTCGGAGCTACGGTTGGCAGGCCCAGTCCCTCCACAGTCGGTGCGGAGCTAAGGTTGGCAGGCCCAGCCGCTTAGCTGCCCGAGCACCCTCGCTAGTTCGTAGAATCTGCTCTATCGCGCTGGCGACGGTGTCGCAGTTCCTTCACTGCTCACTCTTCTCGCAACAGCCTTTACGCCGATTTGGAGGCTTTCCGGTTCGGCAGGCGACTTGCGTCACAACGCGGGCATGGCACTTCCTCAGACCATCGT
>CAZDGO010000589.1:0-1582 GCA_964504825.1 uncultured Gaiellales bacterium | reverse complement strand
CCCACCCCATGTGCCTGGCGGCGGCGGTGGCCACGCTCAAGGTGCTGCACGAGGATGACCTGGTGGGCAACTCTCGTAGGATGGGCGCCGTCATGGCCGGCATGATGGCCGATCTCAAGGCCAAGCACCCCTCGGTGGGCGACATCCGCTCCATCGGTCTCTTCGGGATCGTCGAGCTGGTGCGCAACCGCGAGACCAAGGAGCCGATGGCTCCGTTCAACGGCACCAGCCCCGAGATGCAGAAGCTCGGCGCGTTCTTCAAGGAACACGGCCTCTACGTCTTCCTGAACTGGAACAACTTCTTCACCAACCCCCCGCTGTGCGTCACCGAAGAGGAGCTGCGTGGCGCCTTCGAGATCTTCGACGCCGGCCTCGAGATCACCGACGCAGCCGTGACCGGATAGCCACCGCCCGGGCCTCTTCCATTCCTGTACAATCCACATGTGGACGCAACGCACGAACATCCTGAACCAACCCAACTCGTGCCCCAACTGCGGGTGCTGTTGAGCAGCCTCGCCGAGGTGTTCGAACTACGGCTTCTCACGACCGAGGAGCGGAGCGAGGCGCAGCGGTTGGAGGACTTGGCGGAGACATCCGGCGCCGCGGGGGGCATCATGCCGTTCGTGAACGAGGGCATCCACGCAGCCCTGGCTTCCGACGAAGTCTTCGCCGTGACCACCGGGCCCATGACCAACGAGCCTCCGGCCCCTTGGACCATCATGGTCGACGAAGACGACCAGGTGATCGGAGAGTGGCTGCCCCAGAGCCGCATCGCCGAGGCGCGGGAGAGCAAGCGCTGCATCTTCCTCTCCGACGACTTCGTCATGTACAAGGACCCCCGCCCTCGCGGGAAGAGCCGTTTTGTCATGCCGTTCGTCTGTCTGCCTCTCGAAGGCGACGACTCGCCCTTCACCGTGTGCGGCGTTGGATCCCCCTCTACTCCCGGCGACGAGTACATCCGCTCGCTCATGGGTAATCCTGGAACCGACGTCGCCACGTTGTTATTGGGCGTCTGCTTCCGCTAGAGACGGCCGAGGGGCAGACGCCCGCCACATGTGGATCTCGCGGTCGAGGCGTCACCCATCACTCTTGACGAAGGAGACGACACCATGCCCGACACGCCGCTCACCGCCCCTTGGGTGGGCAACCTCTCCGAGATCACTGAGTTCGCGAAAGACGGCATCGTGAGCAAGACCATCGTCGACGAGACCCCGGTCAAGGCACTGCTCATGGCCTTCGCCCCCGGCCAGTCCCTGTCCGAGCACACAGCAAGCATGCCGGCGTCTATCCACATCCTGCAGGGGCACGCGTCGGTGCTCCTGGGCGACGAGCGCTACGACGCACCCGCGGGCACCTACATCTACATGCCCGCCAACCTCAAGCACGCCGTGGATGCTATAGACGACATGGTGTTCCTACTCCACCTGCACAAAGGGTGACGCGCGCATACCCACGTGGGTATAATCCCTTGATAATGAACGTCGGCCCGGGATGCTCCGAGCTGCGAAACGACCAGGGGAGCCCACGCTTATGACCGAGAAGAAGACGCCCCGCACGACCGGCACCGCCGCCTCGGCCGTTC
>CAZDGO010000588.1:0-1585 GCA_964504825.1 uncultured Gaiellales bacterium | reverse complement strand
CTTCGCGAGTCACCTCGCTCCAAGATGTACGGCAGGTTTTTCTACAACCTCGTTAGGCGGACGACAATCCACGGAGAAGAGAATGCCTCGAGCAAGAGTAGCGGTAGTGCTATTTGCGGTCGCCAGCATTCTTTCCTTCCTAGCGGCTCTGATACCAATACTTAAGGGTGGGCAGCTGAACGTGGTCTATCTGGGAAGCGGAGTCGTGATGTTCGTACTCGCCATTGCAAGCGCCAAGAAGGCCCGGACGGACGGGAGCGGCCCTCCCGCCGACACAGACTGAGGAGACATCATGACAAAGCCAAAGGTAGCTGCCCTGGGTTTGCTTGCGGCTGGCATTCTTTTCCTCGCCGCTGCGGTCTTTCCACTGACTCGGGGCGGTTCAGTTAACGTTTCGTTCCTGTTGCTCGCTGGCGTCTTCATTATCCTCGCTCCCGTCGCCGCTCGAAGGCGCAGTGCAACAAACCCAAATCCGCCCGCCGCCTAACGGGCAGTTGGAGCTGGCGGCGCGGCTGTGCTACGGAGGCGTTGCGGTTGAGCGCTTGGCGAGATCATGATCACGCATGCATCGTTTCGCCTTGAAAGCTGACGCCGCAGCTCAACTGCAAGTGCGTTGGGCAGAAATCATCCTGCTTCGTTGGCTCCTGAGAGCGTCACCGAGTCGCGCCTCGAGATTGAACGAGGGCGCGGGTCGAGCCCAGCAGGCCGCCGAGGCGGTGAGACAGCGACCGCGCCTTTCGCGACCCCCGGGAAACGCGGCCATCGTTCCACCGATCTCCACCCCACCTTTCCCGCTGGCGGAGTCCCGGAGTACACTTCTCTCATGCTTGATTGGAGCGAGTGCCCAGCCGTCGAACGCGTCGCCGGAAAAGTCAGTGGTGAATGGCTGTTCCGGTCGACTCGCGTTCCCGTGCGTGCGCTTTTCGAGAATCTCGAGGGTGGGGCGTCGGTAACAGACTTTCTGGAGTGGTTCCCCGGCGTGACTCGCGAACAAGTCGACGCGGTTCTCGAGCACACGAGCCGGAGCCTTGCCGTTTCTGCGTGAGGTTGTCTGAAGATTCTGTTCGACCAGGGCACGCCTGTGCCGCTTCGGCGGGCCTTTGGCACCCACATCGTCGAAACAGCGCTCGAGCGCGGGTGGTCTGAACTCGAGAATGGCGCCCTGGTCCAAGCCGCAGAGTCGATGGGCTTCGACCTGTTCGTCACCACCGACAAGAATATTCGATATCAGCAGAACCTGACCGGTGGGCGGGTCGCGATCGTTGTGTTGTGGACCACGAGTTGGCCGGACATCAAGCCACATGCCGCCGCGATCGCGACCGTCGCCGTCGCGCTCCAACCGGGTGAATTTCGTGAGCTTGATCCTCCGGCCTGAACCCGGATCACTCGTCCCCTTCCTTCCAGTTCCTTCCACGCGTATTGCAGTTCGCGCACCGTCTCGTCGCGTCGTGCGCGCTTCTGCCCAACGTTGCTTGCTGCAGACGGGCGAGCTATGGTAGCAGCGGCTTCGCCGCTGCATTTTGTGGGCTCGCCCGCAGCTGAACTCTGGCGTTGAGGATGTAGGAAAACCCAGTGTCGTCTTTCC
>CAZDGO010000587.1:0-1586 GCA_964504825.1 uncultured Gaiellales bacterium | reverse complement strand
CCCTATCGGACCGGGATGACGCAGTGGTAGTAGTCGAGTAACGCGAAGTAGTCCATGGGTTCACCCCCCACGCATCGCTGGCCATGAAAAAGGTCAGGACGCAGGAACTTTACACGATGATCGTACTGATGGTCGACAAATGCCGCGAGGTTGTAACTTGGTGGGCCACCGTTATTGGGAACGGGCGGAATCGAAGGAATGCCCATGCCTGGAGGTGCGCAGACTATTACGCCGGGGCCGGGCTCGATACAGCTCCAACCGGCATTCACGAGCGTCACGTCCGTAACTCCCCGAGAGAGCGCCGACGTCTGGATCGCGGAGGGCACGGCTCGTGCTGACGGCTGGCCGAGTTCGGCGCCTTGTGCCTGCTTGTCCGACGCTATCCCGCTCGGGCCCGACGGCGATGCGCAAGCGCCGATCGCCAATGCTCCAAACACCACCATCACGGTACGCGCGCGACTCAACACATTTGACATGACGTTTCTCCTTTTGTGTGATCGACCAGGGGCCAGTCCCTATCGGGCTCACCTGCCATGAATAAGGAATCGGGGGCTGGAGGTTACAGCCTCGGCCGTAGGGCATAAGATGGCTGTTCCGGCCGACATGCCAAACTGCCCTCAGTGCGGAGTGATTTTGGGGTCTGACGACCCAGCGGGACTGTGCCCTCAGTGCCTGATCCAAGGCGCCCTTGGGAGTGTCGGTGCCGACGACTTCGAGACTGAGTCGCTTGTCGCTGCCACAGTCGTGGCGCGGGATAAGGACTTCGGCCGCTACTGGATCATTCAGCCTCTGGGCGAAGGGGGCATGGGCACCGTCTATCTGGCCGAACAGCTCGAGCCCATTCGCCGGCGCGTGGCTCTTAAAGTTGTGAAGCTCGGCATGGATACGGCGCAGGTGCTCGCACGCTTTGACAACGAGCGGCAGGCACTCGCGGTGATGGATCATCCGAACATCGCCCACATCTTCGACGCCGGCGCGACCACAACGGGGCGGCCGTACTTCGTGATGGAGTACATCGATGGGCCGCCCATCACCCAGTATTGCGATCGCGAGCGGATGACCACCAGGGAGCGACTCGCGTTATTCCTCGCGGTCTGTCGTGCGGTCCACCATGCGCACCAAAAGGGTGTGATCCACCGTGACCTGAAACCGTCCAATGTGCTGGTGACGGTGCAGGAAGGCGCGCCGATTCCCAAGGTGATCGACTTCGGCATCGCGACGGCCACCGACAAGTGGGCTGTAGAGAAGACCTTGCTCACGCAATTCGGTCAGATCGTGGGAACGCCGGAGTACGCCAGCCCGGAACAGGCGGACACGATTACCGGAGACGTCGATGAGCGCTCGGATGTGTATTCGCTGGGTGTGCTCTTGTACGAGCTGCTGATCGGAGCCGTGCCCTTCGACACCGCCACGCTGCGCAACGCCGGTCTGGCCGAAATGCTGCGGATCATCCGCGAAGACGACGCGCCCTCGTTGTCCCGAAAGCTCACCTCGATGGGCGCGGCGGCGACCGACATTGCCGCGCGCCGCCAGACCGACCCGGGCTCGCTGCGCCGCCTCGTCGACGGCGAACTGAACTCGATCAC
>CAZDGO010000586.1:0-1592 GCA_964504825.1 uncultured Gaiellales bacterium | reverse complement strand
TGGCCGCACTCGCCATCTTTTGTGCGGTCGTCATGCCGCTCGGGCTGTTTTCCCTATCCCGTTGGTTGCAGTTCGGAAGGAAGCTCGGAGTGTTGGGCGGGTACTGATGCTCCACGGCCAATGGATCGACCTGGCAGATCGGAGGAGAGCCAGAGTATGACTGTGGAGCGCTTGAGCGGGTTTTCGTCGTCGCTGGAACGATTCGCCTCCCGGTATCCCGGTCGTCTTCACCGCGCAAACTTGAACGCGTCGCGCCCTTTCCCACGACCGGCCGACGCGTGGGGTCCGCTTTATCCCGCCAGCGAGGTGTCTGCAGATGGTTTCGTTGGAAGCTCTGGCCAACGTCATACGCGCCGACTCGGGCGGGTCGAAAAGGAGGCGTACGCGGCAACGAGTGCTTCGAGTGTCGTCGTGGTCCCCTGCTACGAACGGCGAGACATGGTGCTCAAGCGTCTGCCGAGTGTCGTTGCGCAGGAACTGGAGGATTCGGCGGCGTGACACTCCGTGTCGCAGTAATCGGCTACGAGCTCTTTGGAGAACGGGTCGCGCGAAGCCTTCGCGCCGCCGGCGTGGCGGCGGCGGTTATGCCGAAATCAGGCCTGGGCACTCTTCGTAGACGGCTACGCATGTTTCGGTTCCTGCTCTCATCCGACGTTGTGATCGCGATCGGTGGGCGCACGCGGCTCGCGCGGCAGGAGAGAGTGTTGATCAGGTGCGGATTGCCGATGGTCATGTACTGGGTGGGAACGGACGTCCTCAAATGGAAGGTTGGCGACGAAGACATCGTTCGCCGCGTGTGGAATCGAACCGTGGCCCGATGGCTCGCTGGGGAGCTCGAGGGCGAGGGCCTTGCCGGCGTAGAGCTGGCACCATGGGCGTGCGAGAAGATCCCAGACGAAGTCCCTGGGTTCTCTCAGCCGTTCACCGTCGTTGCGTACACGCCTCAGGCCAGTCTTGATTTCTACGGGATCGCCTTCGTCGTGGAGCTAGCCCGGCGTCTTCCGGACGTTGCGTTCGAGCTCCTCGCGACCACTCGGAAGGACGGGCTGCCGCCGAACGTCCGCACGCTCGGTTGGGTAGAGGACATGGACGCCGTTATGCGCAGAGCGACACTGCTGGTTCGCCCGGTAATGCACGACGGGCTCGCGAACATGGTCCTGGAGGCCCTCGCGTATGGACGCTACGTACTGTGGAGCTACGAGATGCCTGGTGTCGAGCAAATCACGACCTTGGACGCCGCCGAGGAGTACATAGTGGCATTAGCCGAGCGAAGCCTCACCAACGAACTCCCGCCGAACCTCCTAGGCCGAGCCTTGGTTCAGAAGGAGCACGACTCAGCTCTGGTCGGAGCGCAGACGAAAGAGCAACTTGACGCGATCGCCCGACTTCGATGGCGACAACCGCCAGGGTGGGCGAGTCAGGCCCTAGCCGACGGTTTTCTTGCTCTCTTGCGCATGATCCTGCTAGTTCCGAGGCGCTCACTTTCGTCAAAGCAGAGTCTCGATCCCGGCATCCGGCGCAAGACTTAAGGTTGTCATCAACGACGTCAGTTTGGTTGCTGAGCGATCGAAGCTCCCTTCGAAGAGACAGAT
>CAZDGO010000585.1:0-1606 GCA_964504825.1 uncultured Gaiellales bacterium | reverse complement strand
CCGTGCGTCGATCCGTCAAGTGGTTGAGCACGGTCCCCAGCATTCGTGAGGGGACGAGTGTCTCGCCTCGATGTACCGCCCTCGCAGCCTCTATCACGACCGCGAGCGGGGTTTCCTTGGTGAAGTAGCCGCTGGCTCCGGCCTCAACGGCAGCGATCAGCTCGACCTCGTCCTGCACATCTCCGAGCAGGATGACTTTGCACCGGGGAAGGCGTTCCTTGATCAGATACGTCGTTTGTATTCCGTTACATCCTGATAACTGTGCGTCGACGATTGCCACGTCAGGCCGGCTACGTTCTGCCTGAGCGACTGCCATGACGCCGTCGGCGGCCTCGGCGACGACCACCAGGTCATCTTGCGATTCAAGGCCGGCACGCACGGCCTCCCTGAACAGGGACTGACCATTTGCAATGAGCACTCTCAGCCGGGGCTGATTCGACAACATGTCGCCCTCGCCAACTCTTCCGCTGATCTTGTTCCATGCTAGAGGTAACGAATCCGTTGTCACACGGCCCGTCGGCGTGTAAGTACTACGTCAAATTGACTGCTCGGCAGCGGTCTCATGCATTCGCCCGACCCGGAACCTCGCGGCTACAGACGAAAGCAACTAGTCCGTGACGAGCGACAAACGCAATTGCCTCTAAGCGCGAGTGGACGTTCAGCTTTACGAGAATGTTCTGCACATGGCCTCTGACCGTGTGGGTACTCAGGTGGAGCTCGCGGGCGATGCGGGCGTTACTGGCCCCTCCAACGAGGAAACCGAGAACGTCCAGCTCCCTGACCGTGAGACGTCCCACGACCAGACCACCCGGGATCCGCTCGACGGCCGGGCTCCCACGGGCTGCCGAAAGGGACACCGAACTTTTTCCATTGCAAATCGAGCGAAGCGCCTCTACGAATCGGGAGACCGAGACGTCCTTCGAAACGCATCCGTGATATCCACGCCGAAGAAAATCCGTCACCGGAAAACGTTCGCGGGTTCCCAGGGCCACTATCTTCATCTTGGGACGGAATTCGGCCAAACGAGCTGCGAGGTCGTCGGCGTTGGGGAGCCGGAGATCGATCAAGGCGACATCTGGTCTATGCCGCTCCGCGACCGCGAGTGCATCCGCAGCTAGGGGAGCGGCGTCGAGGACGGCGACTCCCTCACTCGCAAGGAGCGCTCTGAGCGCCTGGGCGAAGATTCTCTGCTCCTCGAGTATCAGCAACCTCACGCCGGTCCATCCTTGCCTCAGAGGGCTAGAACCGAGCAATCACTCGGACCGTCGGTTACACGGCCGTCTGTCCTTGCCCAAGGCCTCCACGCGCGTTACACGCGTCAATCGATTCTGGACCCCCGCTTTCAGTCGGGGAATAGTCCGGTCGTGCCATGAAGCGTTGATTCCTCTCAACGGCAACCCGGGCCGGACGAGCGCTACGAGCTCGTGTCCGTCGATCCTTCTCCACCTCCTCTCCGCGGCCTCGATCAGCTTGAACACCATCGCCAGCCCCGCGGCGCGCGAGCCCGGTCCCTTGGTGAGGTTGGTGCGCGCCCTGACCGGAGCGAACGTCGACTCGATCGGGTTTGAAGTACGAAGGTGCTTCCAGTGCTCGGCCGGGAAGTCGT
>CAZDGO010000584.1:0-1608 GCA_964504825.1 uncultured Gaiellales bacterium | reverse complement strand
TACCGCTGCTCCGTGCCATCCCACATCCGCACCCGGAATGGCACATCGGGCAGGTCGTGGCTCAACTGCTGGAAGATGCGATCAATGGTCGCGAACATCGATGTGTCACTCCGAGTCCCGAGAGGCGACTACACGAAACAATAATAGCGCAGAGGCCACTGTTAGCGTAAGCTGCACCAGATGACCGAAACCCCCGAGGCCCTCGAACTCTGTCGCCTGCAAGGAGCCAGCGTGCAGTCCGGTGGCTGCGCGGTCATGTACTTGGCTCCTACCTCGAGCTACCACGTGATCCATCGTGGCATCTGGAAGTTGATCGGCCGCTACTAGGCCATCGCGCCCTGTCGGCTAAGCGTCATTCTGAAACGATCTCTAGGAAACGCCCCCGTAGAGCTCGGGGCGCCGTTTGGCCAGATAGTCCAGTCCGGCGACCGCCCTGGATATGACCGACAGATCGATGTCGGCTACCAGCACGGCCTCGCCGTCTCCGGCCTCCGCGAGCACACGCCCGAAGGGGTCGGTGATGATGCTTCCCCCGAAGAACTCGGTGTTCCCCACGCTGCCTACGCAGTTTGCGACCGCGACGAACAGGTTGTTCTCCATCGCCCGAGCCCGGGCGTACGCACGCTGGAAATCCTCCCAAGGACGCATGTTCGCTGTAGAGACCGCCATCAGCTGAGCGCCACGTAACGCCAGAGTCCGGGAGGCTTCCGGGAACTCGAGGTCATAGCAGATCAGGGAGCCGAACCGGCCGGCCGGCCCTGGCATCAGGCTGAATCCATCCCCACGCCTGAAGATCTTGCCTTCCGACTCCCACATATGGTTCTTATGGTAGACCCCGGCCACTCCGACGCCGGGCAGCACCGTCACCGCGGAGTTGTAGACCGCATCGCGACATCTCTCCACCAGGCCGAACACGATGCCCGCGAACAGCTCTCCCGACAGCGCTTCCATCCGCCGGACCGCCGGCCCGCGGTCGATGCCCACAGCCACCTCGGCCAATGCCGCCATCTCGTGGTTGATCTGCCCCAGTCCGTAGCCGGTCACGCAGCACTCCGGGAAGATGACAAGCGTCGCGCCCTCGGCGGCCGCCTGACGGGCCATCTGCTCCATCTTGGCAAGGTTCGCCGCCACATCGAGAAGGACGGGCTGGAACTGACATACCGCGACCCGATAGCTCCCCTCGACTCCCGCCCAGCCCGGCGGGACCAGCCCCAGCCTGGAGTCGAAGGCCGGCTCGACGCCTCCCAGGGTCTCGAGGGCGCCCACCACCCGCTCGAACTCGCCCACCATGGGACTGTCGAAGCTCGCCCTGAACACCTCGAGGGCCGCGCGGAGGTACCACAACTTGTCCTCCGGCGAGGCCTTGAAGTGCGTCCACAACTCCGCGGGACCTTCGGCGCGCAACCCTCGCAGCAGTCCTCGAGCATTGTGAAGCTTGTCGGCCAGGGCCACCCGGAGTACGTCCGGCGGCTCACCGGGCAACTGGTCGAGGTAGAGCTGCTTGCGCACGCGATACGGCGGTTTCGGAGTCTCGTCGGAGTCGGTACAGGCTTCGACGATATGTGCCACCCGGTCTCCGAAGCGCAGCCCGATCTCGTCCAGTCGCGG
>CAZDGO010000583.1:0-1609 GCA_964504825.1 uncultured Gaiellales bacterium | reverse complement strand
AGAACAGGAACAGCAGGAAGATCCCGAGCAGGAACTCCCCGAACCCGAATCCGTGGCCCCACCCGTGTCCGACGTACGGGCCGACATAGTAGCCAGCCGGGACCGGTGCCCCGGAGACGATTGCCTTGCCGACGTCCTCGGCGATCCCGGCTGACACGCCGGCGTTGTAGATGTTGGTGCCGACCACCGCCAGCAGACCCACCAGGAGCAGGAATGCGAGGAATCGGAAGATGACCATTGGACTGACTCTCCTCGTTGTGGATCCTCGCTGGATCCGATGAGGCAAGAGTCGTCCGGCGGTGTGCGCGAAATGTGAACGTGGCGTGGACGAGTCGCGAGCCGGGTTCAGGACTGCGGGAAGAACTCCGAGTTCTCTGCCCGCTTGAGCGCATCGAGGTACTCCGGTTGGCCCCAGCGCTCGGCCTGTTCTTCCTCGGTCAGCTCCTCCAATCGCGTCATGACCCACCACAGGTTGCCGAACGGGTCGCGGACTCGGGCGACCCGGTCGCCCCAGGGCATCGTCCCGGGATCCGTCACGGAGGTCCCGCCCGCGTCAATCGCCCGCCGCCAGGTCGCATCTGCGTCCTCGACATAGAGGCGCAGGAACGCAGGCGTCGACGGCCATTCCGGCTTCGAGTCGAACAGCATCACCACGGAGTCGCCGATGCGGACCTCGGCGTGCCCGATCGCGCCGTCCTCGCCAACACGCGCGATTTCGACGCCGTCGAACGCCCGCTTCAGATAGTCGATGAAGCCGGCCGCGCCCTTGACGATCACGAACGGGGTGAGGGTGTGATAGCCCTCGGGGATGCCGTTGGTTGGCTTGACCACACACAGCCTCCTCTTTCTCTACGACTTGGTGGCTTCGAGGACGAAGACCGGGATCTGCCGCTCAAGCCTGTGCTGGCAGCTTCCTCGTCTGGGCTGCATGCCAGTCGAGGCCCATTTCCTCGAAGCGCTTGACCGCCCGCTCGATGAGGCCCTTGTCGTTACGCGCGAAACCGAGCGCGCGAAGAGCGAACGGTTCCAGGTACGTCTTTGGCTTCAAGATCGCGGGCGCCTCGTTCTCGATCTCCGTGCGTCGCCCGAGGGCGACCAGCGCATTGAGGCGCGCGACGAGCGCATCGATATCGTCGAACGCTTCGGGGCTCCACTCACCGAGCATTCGCTCGACCTCAGCCAGCTCACCTCGCGCGATTGCGATCTCGATGCGGATCGGGTCCAAGAAGAGGCCGTAGCCCTCCATGCCGAGGTCGGCAGCACTGCGCTCGAGGCGCCGTGCTTCCAGGTCGTTCTCCAGGTGGACGTTGGCCAGCGCGGAGGCGAGCAGCGACGACGCGTTGAACACGCAGGGCGTCGCGATGTTGGCGGCGACTGCGGCCTCCGCCCGCGACGTGAGGTCGCGCACCGCCTCCCAGCGGCCGGCAGCCTGTTCGATGCTGATCAAGATCGCAACGGCATGCAGCCGATGATGCGGCGTGAGGCCGCTCGTCACCTCGTCGTGCGCCTCCCCGACGCGGCGGGCCTCCTCGAAGCGGCCGATCGCGAGGCACGCGTTGATGCCATTCAGGTAGATCAACGCGATGTGATCGGGATCGGTCAGTTCCGG
>CAZDGO010000582.1:0-1611 GCA_964504825.1 uncultured Gaiellales bacterium | reverse complement strand
AAGATGATGCGGGCTCATCGATGCCACCCGGGCCAGATGCCCGAGGGTCACGGCCCGATCGGCATGCGTCGCCAGGTACGCAGAAGCCAGGCGAACCGCCTCGACCCCGGGCTGCGCCAGTCCGACGGTGTCGGGACGGCACCGTTTGCAGGCGCGAAACCCGGCTTGCCGCGCGTCACTCGTGGAGTCGAAAAACCTCACGCGATCGGCGCGCGGCCGCCGGCTCGGGCAACTGGGCCGGCAGTAAATACCAGTCGAAGTCACCGCATAAACGAAGGAACCGTCGGCCTTCGGATTACGGCTCGCGAGGGCCTCCCAGCGGGGGTCCAGAGCACCAATGGCACTTGTGCCTGAGGTGCGTACGGTGCGTACAGTGCCAATGGGCCGCGGAGCCACGAGTTCATGCTGCATCATGCCGACCACGTTACGCCAGTGCCGGCGCCGCGCGCGATCCGTGCCTTGCGATCAGAGTGGATCAGATCCACGAGAATCTATCGCCGCGCATTGAATCCCGCCAGCAGGCTCACGCGCACGCCGGACTTGGAGGGCACGACGGCGAGATTCACCGGAACATTGAGATTACCGGCCCGCAACGTGACCCCTGCCGCGGCGGCAAGCGATGCGCCCAGCGGCGTAAAGTTGGGGCCAACGGCGAACTCGACCCCCTTCATGGTCCGGAATCCCACCAGCCAACTGAAACTCGGCAGCACCACGCCCTGATCGATTCCTCCGAACAGGATTACCCACTCGGTCACGGCGGTCCCTCCGTTCTCACTGGTAAGGAACCGCTTCTCTTTCTGCCAGCCGAACTGGCTGACAACCGAGCCGACCTCGATGCCGAACCCGTCATCCCGGAGCTTCCGGACGATGCCGTCGCTCAGAAAGGTGAGACCAACGCGTGGCCCCGCCAGGCTCATCGTGTCTGGCTTTCGGAGAACCGCCGGTGCCTGGCGGGCGACGCTTCCCAGCGCCGAGACCTGCGTCGCATCCACTTCCATCACCACGCCCGATGAGGTGCGAAACGTGAAGCCGCCGCCCTGGATGGTTTCCACGCGGCCGATCGCGCGAGTGCCATCCTTCAAGCGGAGTTCCTGTGTTTCGCCGGCAGCCGCGAGCACGATCGCGGGTGCCGTAGACTGGGCCGCTGCCTGAGCCGACGTAGCGAGCACGACGAGAAGCGCTGAGAAGAAGACATTCACCATGACCAACCTCCATTCGCATGATCGCGGACCCTGCGGGCGGAGTCCTGAGAGGCAGGTGAAAGGAGGCTGAGAAACTGTGAGTCAGGAAGCCCGGGCGGCAAGTTTCGCCAGAAGGCCGGCCATTTCCGGGGCAACCCGAGCGGGAGCCAGCATCGGATCGACCGGGATGATCCAACCGGCGGGTCCTGTGGGCGCCTCCGCCAGGAGCCGGTCCAGAACCACCATCGCGTCGGTAGTCTGACCCCGCACGAGGTGGGACCCGGCGCTCACGAGGGCTGCCTCAACGTGACGTTCGCCCCGGCTGAGTTCGGCCATGGTCTGTTCGAACTCGCGCCGGGCGGCTTCGATTCCGCGCTCGTCGCCCGAGCGCATGGCAATCGCGTACAAGCCGAGCGTTGCCCGGGGGTGC
>CAZDGO010000581.1:0-1621 GCA_964504825.1 uncultured Gaiellales bacterium | reverse complement strand
CGAGCCGGGACCCTTCGGCGGGACCTGCCTGAACCGCGGCTGCATCCCGTCCAAGATGCTGATCCACAGCGCAGATGTCGTCCAGACGATCCAGCGAGCCGATCTGTTTGGCATTAAGGCGCAGGTGTCCGCGATCGACTGGGGGTTCATCGTCAAGCGCGTGACGGACACGATCGACGCTGATGCGGCGATGGTGGAGCAGGGCAACCGGGACAACCCGAACATCACGGTATTCAAGAGCAGCTGCAGGTTCGTCGGACCGAAGAAGCTCGAAGTCGGCGGCGAACAGGTCACTGCCAAAACGATCGTCGTCGCCGCCGGCGCAAGGCCCCGGGTCCCGGACATCGAGGGCATTCACGACGTCCCCTTCATTACCTCCGACGAGGCGCTGCGACTGCCGAAGCAGCCCGCGCGTCTCGTCATCTACGGCGGCGGCTTCATCGCTGCAGAACTCGCCCACTTCTTCGGAGCCCTGGGCACGGAGGTCACGATCGTCTACCGCGGTTCGCGGCTGCTGAGGAAGGAGGACGACGACGTGTCCACCCGCTTCACCGATGTCTACCGTCGACGCTTCAATGCGATCCTCAACTCTGCAATCGTGCGAGCCCATCGAGACGGCGACGAGATCGTGGTGGAGACGGCTTCGGATGGCAGCAAGCGGAGCATCAGCGCCGACGCCCTCCTCCTGGCGGTCGGCCGTGTCCCCAACACCGACACCCTGGACGTGGCGAAGACCGGGGTGAAGACGGATCCCAGAGGCTTCGTCAAGACAGACGAGTACCTGGAGACGGAAGCGCCGGGGGTTTGGGCGCTGGGAGATATCGTCGGGCGCTATCTGCTCAAGCACAGCGCGAACCTGGAGGCGGCCCACGTCGCGCACAACATCTTCAATCCCGAGTCGAAGGTCGCGGTCGACTACCACGCCATGCCCCAGGTCGTCTTCGCGTCGCCGCAGGTAGGCAGCGTCGGGCTTACTGAGCGCGAAGCCAACGAGCGCGGCATACCTTACGCGGTCGGCCGGTACGACTACTACGACACGGCCTACGGCTCGTCGATCGAGGACAAGGACGGCTTCGTGAAGGTGCTGGTGCACAGAGAAACCGGAGAGGTCCTGGGCGGCCACATCATCGGCAGTGAGGCGTCCATCCTCATCCAGGAGATCGCCAACGCGATGCGCCTGCGCCTGACCGCGGACGCGTTCACGCAGGCGATCTACGTCCATCCTGCTCTGCCCGAGGTAGTGCAGCGGGCCTTCGGCTCGATTTCCTGAGCGGGATCAACATGACGAAACGCTTCAGCGTCCCGGCCGTCACCGTGGAGCAGATGCGAGAAGTGGGCCGGCTAATGATCGAGGAGTATGGGATCTCTTCGGCGCAGGCCGCACCCAGGTGTTAGCTGTCAATCACGTCGATCTCACCGTAACTTCGCAGAGGGAAGGTTCCGCGTCGAATATGGACCCGGAACTGCACTACAACATCTACGACCTCGGCCTAGTATACGATATCGCAGTCAAGGACGAGAGCAATGTGCACATCCTGATGACGCTCACCACCCCCGCCTGTCCCATCGGGCCGATGGTCACAGAGCAGATTCAGGAGAGCATCGGCATCATCCCCGGCGT
>CAZDGO010000580.1:0-1623 GCA_964504825.1 uncultured Gaiellales bacterium | reverse complement strand
TCCGGGATCCGGGATCCGGGACCAGGAACCCGGAGTCGATCCCGGATCCCGGCCCCCGGACCCCGGACCCCGGGTCCCGGGTCCCGGGTCCCGGCCCGAGGCTACCGAACGGTCGGCAGGCCGTGCGCGCCGCTTTCACCGGCGAACTGGAACTCCGTCATCCGCTGGAAGCCGTCGCCGCCAGGCACGAGGACAACTGTGCCCTGTTTGGCGATGGCACGCTCGAGATGGACGCAGTGGAACGCGACGACCGGGTTCTTCTGATCCTTCATCGCGTAGATGTAGGTGCACGGCGCGCCTTGCGCCATCCGGTCGTTATCGTGCTCGATGACGTACTGCCCGTGCAGGATGTTCTGGCCGATGCGAACCGGCTGCTTGAACCAGACCGTGGTGGACTGGCGCGCTGGCGGCGCCGGAGTCGATCTCGCGCCCAGCCAGCCCCAGAAGGTCTCCTCGGCGCTCAGCTTTGGCGTGGCGTGGTGGTCCTGGCAGCACGGCATGTCGTGCGCGGCCTTCGCGGCCTGCTCACAGCACGCCGGCTTGTCGGCGCAGCAACTGTCACTTGCCGCCCAGGCCGGCGACGCGAACAACAACCCGACGAGTCCGATGGATGCGATCAATCCTGAATGCATAAATCCTCCGCTTTGCGGGAGTGGTAAGCGAAGGGCATGCCGTGACAGGGTCGCAAAAACAGGCGTGATTTCGGGGCACCGGGCGGCGGCGGCGGGGACAATCGCGGAACAGCGCGGAAATTCCCCCGGCGGCGTTGGTATGATGAGCTTTACGCACTACCTACATGCGCCTGGAGGATTCGATGATCGCTCGTGCCTGTCGTCTCGCCACCCTGTGTCTGTGTTGTCTCATGGCCAGCTCGAACGCGAGCTGGGCTCAAGAGAGTCACCTCGACGCCCCCGGCGAGATTCCCAAATACGTCAAAGACCCCATCGCCCTCTTCACTTCCGGCCTCGGCCCCTTTCACCGCCCCATCTCCTCTAAGAACAAGGAAGCACAAGCCTTCTTCGACCAGGGCTTCCAGATGATGTACGCGTTCGCGCGCCTCGACTCGGTGCGCTCATTCCGCGAAGCCTGGAAGCGCGACCCCGAGTGCGCGATCTGCTACTGGGGTGAAGGCTGGGCGTGGGGCTCGTACTTGAACGGCCCGATGTCGGCCGACCAGTCGCCCTTTGCGTATGCCGCCATGCAGAAGGCGGTCAGCCTGAAAGACAAGGCGACGCCGAACGAACGGGCGTTCATCGAGGCGCTCAGCGTCCGCTACGTGAAGAACTTCGACGTCAAGGCGCGCAAGGAACAAGACCAGGCGTACGCCGATGCCATGAAGAAGGTGGCCGAGCAGTACCCCAACGATCTCGATGCCGTCACGCTCTACGGTGATGCGCTCTTCCTGCTGGAGCCGCGCCGAGGCACACGCGACATCAACCAGCCGAGCGTCAAGCGCCTCCACAGCGTGCTGGAACAGGTCCTCAATAAGGATCCGAAGCACCCTGGCGCCTGCCATCTCTACGTGCACGCCACCGAATCGACCGTCGTACCCGACAAGGCGGTGGCCTGCGCCGAGTACCTGGGCAAGACCATCCCGGGCGCCAGCCATATCAACCACATGCC
>CAZDGO010000579.1:0-1624 GCA_964504825.1 uncultured Gaiellales bacterium | reverse complement strand
GGAACCCCTCGGCCTCAAGACTGTGCTCCAGCACCCTCCCCGGGAAGTGGCGGACGTGACCGACGTGGCGGTCGATCGGGAAGAGTGGGGAGGCGGGCACCGTGACGATGAGATGCTTGAGCCCGCTGGTCCTCAGGTTGCGGAGCGCCGCGGCGTAGTCGGGCAGGTGCTCCAGCACCTCGGAACAGATCACGACGTCGTAGGCGCGCCCGAGGCGATCGGCCTGGATGTCGATCCGCTGGAACTCGATGGAAGGGAAGAGGCGTCGGTTGTGCTCGATCACGGGCGCCGCGATGTCCGCGCCAGCGAGGTGACGGCCGGGAAACCGCCGGGCGATCTCAGCGAGCAGGTACGGCTGGGCACATCCGACCTCCATCAGACTGTCAAAGCGGAGCCGGCCGAGGAGGCTCAGGATGATCTTTCGACGGAAGCGGGGGGCGGGGCTCCACCGGTGGGCGTCGTCCCACCGGGCCGTCTGGACGTCGTAGCGGGCTGCGAGGCTCTCGGTCATGAGGCGCGGGTGGCGACGGCGAAGAGATTCAGACCCAGCTTGTGGTACCGGAGCCGGATGTCGCTGGGACGGAAGCCGGCCCTGACCAGAAGAGGCCAGAGGTCCCGCTTGTCGTAGTACATCTTGTGGTCGTTCATCTCCAGCGCCGGGCTGGTGCCGAGCCGGAACGCAGAGAACTCGAGCAGGTCTTTGCCCCACCAGGTGGGCACGTTGACCAGCAGGACACCTCCGTGGCCGAGCGCGCGGCGGCATTGCTCCAAGACCGGAAGCGGCTCGGCCAGATGCTCGAGGACGGAGATCAGCATGACGACGTCGAAGCGTCCACTCGGGATCGCGGGGAGGTGTTCTTCGATCCCACCCTCCAGAAACGAGAGCCCGGGAACGCGCCGCGCCTCCTCGGAGACACCGACGTCGATGCCGACGCCTTCTTCCAGTCGGGGGAGGAGCGCCCGCAGGAGAGTGGCGTGGTGCCCGCAGCCCAGGTCGAGCAGGCGCAGGCCCGTTCGCCTCGGCAGCCATCGGCGGATGGCCCGGCTCGACAGCCAGACTCCGCAGCGGTCGACCACCGAGGTCCCGCGCTGGCCGAATGCCTCCCGCCGCCTCAAGGGAATGACACCCGCGCTGGCCACGTCAGGCTCGACCACGGCGCTGCGCGATCATCTGGAAGATCAGCGTCGACGTGAACGTCTGGAAGCCCATCACAATGAGCAGCAGGCCGAAAACTCCGGAATGATTCAGCTCGCTCAGGCGGAAGTCATTGCGGATCCACGTGTACACCAGGGTCGAGTTGAAGGCGATTCCGATGAGACCGAGCAGGATCCCCCCGATCACGCCCCGGTTGTACGTGAGGAGCCGCATGAGGCGCCGCGAGACGGTGGCGTCGAAGTCGTAGAACACCCGGGTGATCATCCCGAGCAGGATCGCGTTGTATCCCACCACGGTCAGGGTCACGCCAAGGAGCATCCAGTGGAGGTTGAGGACGATGCCGTGAAGCGTACGGGGCCCGGCGACGAGACTTAGCGTGAGCAGGAGGCCCGGGAGGAACAGGGCCCACCCGGGTCGCGTCAGGAAGAAATCCGGCGCGTAGAGGAACATCGCGCGCAGGTTGATCCA
>CAZDGO010000578.1:0-1636 GCA_964504825.1 uncultured Gaiellales bacterium | reverse complement strand
TGAGGTTGGGGAAGCTGTCCCTCATGTGCGGGATGTGCATGGCGTACATGAACTCCTTCTCGAACGCGGGCTCCACGGAGAGTTCCACGTACTCCACCTTGCGGGCCCATTCATCGGCTTCCGCACGCTTGGTGGAGTCCAGCAGGGCCATCCGGGCACCGTCGCCTGCGGCGTTCCCTACAGCGTACGCCTTGGTGATGGGCACGTCGGGGAACAATCCCAGAACCAGCGATTCTTCGCGATCGATAAAGGAACCGAAGGCCCCGGCCAGGACGACCCGGTCCAGCGTCTCGTACCCCAGCTTCTGCATCATGATCTTGGCGCCGGCGTACATGGCGCCCTTGGCCAACTGCACAGCACGGACGTCCTTGATGGTCATGACCACGTCATGGCCGATGGAAGTCTCGTTCGCCCAGGCCACCACGTACTCGTCGCCACTGTCGCCCTTGCGCACGCGCGGAGTGTCCTGCTCTTTCACGAACTTGCCGGTCTTGTCGATGATGCCGGCCTTGAACATCTCAGCCACACCGTCGATGATTCCCGAACCGCATATGCCTTTCGTGCCGATGGTCTCAGGCTCCATTTCGTCGGACCACTGTTCTTTGCCGATGACCTTGTAGCGCGGCTCCTTGGTCTCGGGATTGATGTAGATCTTCTCGATCGCGCCCGGAGCGGCCCGCATGCCGAACTTGATGTGCGCGCCCTCGAAGGCGGGACCCGTGGCGCACGACGCGGAGATCAGCTTCTCCCGGTTGCCCATGATGAGCTCGCCGTTGGTGCCGATGTCGATGATCAGCTGGCGGTCATCCTTGTTGTAGGGCTCCTCGGCGATCAGCACGCCCACGTTGTCGGCGCCCACGAAGCCGGCCTCGTTCGGCAGAACGAAGACGTTCGCGCCCGGGGCGAACTTCAACCCCAGATCACGAGCCTTGATGTTGAGGGAGTGGTGAATGGCGGGGGCATAGGGGGCCAGACCGAGGTGCTCGGGATAGATGCCCAGGAAGCAGTGGTGCATGGCGGTGTTAAAGACGATCGCCAGCTCGAGGATATCTTCGTGGGTGAAGCCCACGGCCTCGCACACACGCGCCGCCAGGGTGTTCACACCCTCGATGATCGCAGCCTGCAGCTTATGGATGCCGTCGTCGTTCGACATGGCATAGGTGATGCGGCTCATGACGTCTTCGCCGTAGGGCACCTGCGGATTCATCATGGAGTCGTAGTTGATGACCTCGCCGGTCGCAAGATCGCACAAGTACGCGGCCACCGAGGTGGTGCCCACGTCGACGGCAAGACCGAGGCTGCGCTCGACCGTGCCCGGTGCGATGCGCACGATCTCGGGAACCGGGCCACCGGTCCAGACCGAGACCGACACTTTCCAGCCGGCCGCGCGCAGCGTGTCGGGCATGCCCAGCAGCACACGGTAGTCGAGAATGGGCGCGTCGAGGCCGTGTTGCGCCTTGAGAGCGTCACAGACACGCTCGTAGTCGCCTAACGGATCGTGCAGGGTGGGGGGGATCATCTCGATGTAGTAGGTCTTCACCGACGGGTTCACGTTGATCTTGCGGTCGGTGACGGCCTTGCGCACTACCTGGCCACCCGCGCGGGCCTCCTCGGGCACGAACACCACCAGATCGCC
>CAZDGO010000577.1:0-1638 GCA_964504825.1 uncultured Gaiellales bacterium | reverse complement strand
ACATCCCGCAGTACTCGATTGGTCACTATCACCAGATCGTGGCGCGTCCAGCGTGGACGAAGGCACTGACTCCCGTCTGATCAAGCCAGCTTGCTTTGACAATCCTCAAAGGCACTGCGACAGTTGCCCTGTATGAGGCTACCTCTACCGCTTGCTGAAGCCGAGAACCTTTGCCCGCGCTGCGGCGCGTACTGGCGCTGTGACTGCCTGCCGCGGCGCATGGAGCCGCCTGAGGGACCATCCCTGCAGCTCGTCTGGCCGCACGGGACGACGGGGAAGTGGGGACAGGTCGCCGACTGGAGCCAAGTCGAGAAGGCTGCGTACTCATATACCGAGGACGAGATCGACGAGGCTATCGAACGCTTCCGCGAGACTCACCGTGAGGTCGCGTGGTACTTCGAGACGGTGAAGACGGAGCGGTTCGGAGCGACGGGCCGCTGATGGAGGCACTCGATGGGAATGCGATCGGCGGCCTGCTGCTCGAGGTATTCGGAGTGGAGATGACGGCCGCGACGGGCGTCTGCGCACACTGCGGGGCGGCCGGAGAGCTCGCGACTCTGGTCGTCTACCTCCAGGCTCCGGGGACGGTCGCCCGCTGCCGGAGCTGTGAGAGCGTGCTGGTGGTGATCGTCAACCGTCGCGGCGTCAAATGCGTGGACCTGCGCGGCGTTGCCGTGCTCGAGCGCGCCGGCTAACGGTTCTCTCCCCTCCGGGCTGACTTCTGCTTTCTCCCCTTCATTTCCAGGGAGAAATGTGGGACAGTTGCCGCGAAACTGTCTTTCGAGGGGAGGGACTTCGTGACTCGGGCTATCAAGCTAGTCATTGCACTGACTGTTGCCTTCGCCGGCTTCGGTGTCTTGCTAGGGGCGGGACAGGCGAACAGCACCAGCGTCGACGCCCCCGCGGCGACAAACGGGGGTTGGGTGGAAGTTGCGCCGCTGCCGCAGGATCTCTTCGGCTCAGCGAGCGTCTCTGACGGGACCTACGTCTACGTCTTCGGCGGGTACTCGTTCACCACCGTCCAGACGGTGGCCACCGTCTACCGGTACGACCCCGTTGCCAACACGTGGACCACCCTGGCGCCGATGCCTGTGGGGTCGATCGTGGCCGCGGGGGTGTACTACCCGCCCACGAACAAGATCTACATCTTCGGGGGCTCGGACCGCGACGCCATGCTGGTCTTCGACACGACGAGGATCTACGACATCGCGACCAACACCTGGTCGACGGGCGCGACCATGCCGGGGCCGCGCAGCCAGATGTCTCGCGGCTACAACCCCGCCAACGGGAAGATCTACCTCAACGCGGGCTACGCCACCGCCACCATCGACAGCATTCAGTCCACGACCTGGGAGTACGACCCGATCGGCAACACGTTCACGGATCGTGCGCCAAGCCCGACGGCCTTCGGCGGTGCTGCCTCTGGGATCATCAACGGCCACCTGTACGTCGCCGGCGGCCGCACAAATCCCGACATGACCCTCGACCAGACTCTGGACTACGACATCGCGGCCAACACGTGGCAAGCGCGGCAGAGCATGCCGACGGCGAAGAACGTTTCCGGTAGCGCCGTCGCGCAAGGTCTGCTCTGGTCGATCGGAGGAGGCAACCCGTTCAGAGGAGAAAACGCCTTCTCCG
>CAZDGO010000576.1:0-1655 GCA_964504825.1 uncultured Gaiellales bacterium | reverse complement strand
CTCACGCTCGCTCATCGCGCCCTGGTGGCGAAGCGTCACTTTTCAGCAGCCTGCTGCTAGCCCAGCGTTGGGGCGGCCGCCGATCGCCGCCCCCTCATGACTCGAACTCGAAGCCCGCTTCCATCTTGTCCTTGAGGATCTCGACCGAATTGATCTTCACATCGAGCAACCGGCCGATGCGGGCTTTGGCCGCCAGGCCTTTGGAGGCACCCGGAACCGACGTAATCACGCCGATGTCCAGTTCCTCGCGCAACTCGCGCATGACCACTTCGTCGGACAGCTCGACGGGGCTCAGTCTCAGCTTCGCAGCCACAAACGCCTTCGCCTCGGGGAGTCGCATCTTGCGGTGAAGTTGCATCCTGGCGACCAGATCTCCGGCCGTGCGGATGCCCCCCATCCCGGAGGCAAGCGAGTGTGACACCGGCATCCCGAAGGGATCGCCGGCGCCCACCTATAATCCGTCCACCTTGCCGATCTCGACCATGGCCACGCCGGCCCGGGTGACCATACTCACCGGCGCCGTCTCGCACATGGGCACCCCTCCCACGCCGATGCCCACGTTGGCGTGAACGGGGATGCCGGCCGCTTCCGAGCAGGCCTTGATGAACGTCGCTGCCCGGGACACGTTCCAGGCACTCGAATGACGGGTGTTGGTGTTGACCACGGGGCCGAACACGTGAGCCCCGGCCGCCTCCACCAGCTTGACCTGCTCGTGCGGATACAGACCGGCCAGGCGCGTACCTTTATAGGTGACCTTGCCGTGCATGCCCAGCACGAACTCCGCGGCCATGCCCACTTCGATGGTGAGGCCGGTCGTGCCGGCCAGCTCCTCCACCGCCCGGAGCGTGGCCAAGAACTCGACATCGCCCGCCGAGGCCGTGGTGTCGAAGTTGATGCCGTCGGCCCCCACGTCCCACATCTTGCGGCCCACGTAGACCATGTCCCGGTAGCAGTACTCGGCGGCTTCCTCCTGGGCGGCCCGGGCTTCGTCGATCTTGCCCATCGGCAACAGATCGGCCGGGTTGGGGAAGGGACCGTCGGGGCGTGCATAGAGGGCCAGGTTGGGCATGGCTCCGTAGTACATGGGCACGATCGTGCTGAGAAGTGTCGACTCCATAGCCTGTTGCTCGAGTGCCACGATCGGCCTCACCGGCTTGAAAGAGTAGTCGGGGTGGCCCACTTCCATGGTATCCATGCAGAAGGCCCGCTCATAGACGCGTATTCCCATCTCGCGGCTGACGGGCACACCGACACCGCTGGAGCTCTGAGCGCCGTAGATCGCGTTCACGGAACCGTCGTCGGTGAGCACGACCTCGTGCCCCTGCTCCACGCCGACTATGCGGTCCGGCCGGCTGAAGAGCTCGACCAGCCAGTCGCACTCTTGTTCGGTCAGAGCCGGGATGCGACCTCGATCAGCCGCATCCTCGGTGCCGGCCAAGACGTCGGCGCGAATCTGGTCCACGGTCATCTCCACCGCGTGGCCGTCGCCCATGCGCGTGCGGATGGTGGTCATGCGTCTCCCTTCCTGCGAATCCATCGGCTCGATGCTGCGGGCATTCACCCTACCACGAGGTCCGGCGGCGCCGCCATACGAAGTAACGCGTGCTTCCAATGCCTCGTGAGCGCCCGGCCGACGCCGGGGGCCGGCACGCGGC
>CAZDGO010000575.1:0-1664 GCA_964504825.1 uncultured Gaiellales bacterium | reverse complement strand
ATCAAGGTGACCGGCTACGAGTCGAAGGGCCGGATCAACAAGCGGATCCGGATCGAGCTCGTCGACCCGACCTAGACCCCCTGTTTCGGGCCACCGGGGGGCCCACCGGAGCCGGGGGAGCCATCCCGGACGAAGTTGACCCTGCTTCGGCCGTACGGTACAAGTCAATCGTGAGCTTGACGCGCGTCCGAGCCGCCATCAACGACTGGTTCCTCCGCCACGAGGTGCCCTGGGAGCTGCTCATGGCGGGACTCGCGGTGGCCTATGTCTCGGTTGGTCTCTGGCCGGACGCCGGGGTCGCGCCCCCGACACGCGATCTCCTCCAGGCCTCGATCACAGCCGTCTTCGTGGCAGAGTTCGCCGTCAGGCTCTGGGCGGCTGGCAGCCGCCGGGCCTATATCGCAGGGCATCTGCCGGATCTCGTGGCGCTGTTGCCGGCGGTGCGCGGCCTTCGGCTTCTCCGGCTGCTGAGGCTGGTTCGTCTCGTCCGGACGGTGCCCCTCCTCTACCGAGCCACCGGACTCGACGTTCCACTCGTGCGACGCCTGGCGTGGCACGTCAACCGTGTGCAGGGACACTTCGAACGACGACTGGTGACCTCCGTGGCGGTCGCAATCTTCCTGTTCATCGTTGTCGGGGCGCTGATCGTCACGCTCATCGAGAAGGAATGGACGCTCAATGCATTTGTCAGCTCGGTCTACTGGGCAACGAACACAGTCCTCGGGTCGGGCGATACAAGCCAGGTGTCATCGCCGACGGGCTGGCTGATCAGCTGGCTGCTGATCCTGATGGGCCTCACACTCCTGGCCATCGGGACGGGCACGCTGGTTGGCTTCATCATCAACGTCGCCCTAAAGGAGGGACGCGGGATGGGTGCTGCGGGCTACCACGGGCACATCGTCATCTGCGGCTGGAACGGGAGCGCCCGGGAGGTCATCGAAGAGCTCAAGGGGGATGAGTACGCCACGCGGATTGCGCTCGTCTGCGAGGGCGAAAAGAACCCTGCCGGCGATGGGGTCTACTTCGTCAGTGGCGACCCGACGCAAGTGGCGGATCTCGAGCGCGCGGGCATCGCCGAGGCGGCCGCGGCGCTCATCTTCCCGGCGGATTCAAGTGACGAAGCCGACATGCGCTCGATCCTCACGGTGCTTGCGATCGAGTCGATCGCGCCCGACGTCCGAACGCTCGCGGAGGTGAACAACTCCCGCCACATTGAGCACTTCCGTAGAGCCCGCGTCAACGAGATCCTCGTGCCATCCCAGATCGCCGCGCATCTCGCGGCCCGGTCGGCGCTCTACCCTGGCCTCAGCCAGCTTGTGGCCGACATCGTGGCGGGAGGGGAGGGCTCGGAGCTGTACAGGATCCAGCTCCCGAGCCGCTTCGTCGGCAGAACGGCCGCTGAGCTCGCAAGTCAGCTGCACGGCGAGTATCGGGCGACACTCATGGCGATCAGCCGGAACGGGGTTGGCATCGTGAATCCGAAGCCGGACCTCGTGATCGAAGACGGTGACGACGCGCTCGTAATGGCGGAGTCGATTGCCCTGCTCAGGCCTCTGGAGGTGGAGCGGGCGACCCCTGTTGCCGACGCGGCTCCGGCCTAGACCGCCTTCACCGCGGCAATCAGGCTCGCCAGCCCGTCCTTCGCGTCCGCGAAGAGCATCCCG
>CAZDGO010000574.1:0-1665 GCA_964504825.1 uncultured Gaiellales bacterium | reverse complement strand
GGCGCCTGGCCCCGAGGTGGCGCCCGCGACTGCGGCCGCCGGTCCGGCGGCTCCTTACGCGAGTGAGGTGCTCGAGCTCCGATGCGGCGTCGTGAGTGGCGGCGTCACGTTCCAGGACGTCTCGTTCGGCTATCTCCCCGGCCGGCGCATACTCGACCGGGTGAGCTTCGACGTGCTGCCGGGGCAGACGGTCGCCCTGGTGGGGTCGACCGGAGCGGGCAAGACCACGGTGATCAACCTTCTCTTGCGCTTCTACGAAGCCGGGGAGGGCGTGGTGGCAATCGACGGGGTCGACGTGCGGTCGGTCACGCAGGCCTCTCTGCGCGGGCACATGGGCCTCGTGCTTCAGGAGCCGTTCCTGTTCTCGGGCAGCGTGCTCGACAATATCCGCTACGGTCGCATGGATGCCGACCGGGAGGAGATCGAAGCCGCCGCCCGCCTGGCCGGTGTGGATCGTTTCGTGAATGGGTTCGACGAGGGATACGACCATCAGGTGGGGGAGCGCGGCGGAGGCCTCAGTCAAGGCCAACGCCAGTTGGTGGCTCTCGCCCGGGCCGTGGTGCGCAACCCCTGCATCCTTGTGCTCGATGAGGCCACCGCGTCTGTGGACACACGCACGGAAGCCTTGATCCAGCATGCCCTCGAGACGCTGATGGAGGGGCGGACCACCCTGGTCGTCGCCCACCGGCTCTCGACGGTGCGCCGAGCCGATCAGATCTTGGTGCTCGAGGACGGCCGGATCGTGGAGCGGGGCACCCATGAGGAACTATTGGCTGCCGGCGGTGTGTACGCCGCTCTCTACGCCCGTCAGTTCCTAAGCCAGGAGGCCCCGCCCAAGGTGGCAGTGGCCTAGCGGCGGGGTCGTGTCTCTACGGCCGCCGACGTCAGCGGCGTGGCGCTCTGATCCCCGACGGCGCTACTGCGCGGAGAAGTCCCGTCGGTCGGCGGCCGGGATCGTGCCGAACACGTAGTCCCATACCGGCGAAGTCACACCAAAGTAGGCATCATCTTTCTTGAAGTGATGCTTCATGTGGTAGTGCCTGATGTACTGCAGGTATCCCCAGCGTAGCGACCAATGGTGCGTGCCGTAGTGCGTCATGTCGTAGAGCAGATAGCCGGTAGTCGACCCGGCAAATACCGCCGGCATCCAAGACTCCACACCAAGAACACGCAATACCAGCCAGTAGACGAATCCAAAAATGATGGTGATCGGAATGCTGACCACCGGTGGCATGACCAGGCGGGTCTTCATTCTCGGTTGCGTATGGTGCACACCGTGGAAGAGGAACGACACTCTCTTCATGGTCGCACCGTGCGGCTGCATGTGGAACAGGAAGCGATGAAGTATGTACTCCAACAGCGTCCACAGAAACAAGCCACATACGAAAGCAAGCGGAATATACAGAAGATTCGTGCCAGCCGGGGTCTGTGCGATCGCGAGGTAAAGAGCAACGACGATTATCGGCGCGTAGATCGCCGCCACTACGCCAGGTTTGATATGCGTGAAGAGCTCCAGAACATCAGACTTGAACAATCGAATCGGCGTGTCGCTGTGATCGATCTGGTAGTGGATAGCCGAATCCATGCGATTCCTTTTGCGCACAAGCGCCGCGGTAGCCTCAGAAGTCATCTCGGCGACAAGAGCCGCCGCGCGGATCGTCGCCC
>CAZDGO010000573.1:0-1666 GCA_964504825.1 uncultured Gaiellales bacterium | reverse complement strand
GAACTCCTGTCTGGTGCTCGCGCTCGATGCCGAGGGCCACGAGATTGTCACCATAGAGGGGCTGGAAGATCGGGCCGCTGCGGCCGAGGGTCGCCGGGCGGACGGAACGCTCACGCCTCTGCAGGAGGCCTTCATCGAACACGGCGCCATCCACTGTGGGTTCTGCACGCCGGGGATGGTCGTCACCGCGACGGACTACCTTGAGAACAGCCCCCGGCACGACCGGGAGGCGCTCATGCGGGCCATCGAAGGCAACGTCTGCCGCTGCACCGGATACGTCAAGATCATCGCCGCCATCGAGTCCGCGCAGGCGACTGTCGAGCCGGTCTCGGCGGCCGTCGATTCCGCGCAGGCAGCGGCTGAGGCCGGGGCATGAGGAGGATCAGATGAGGATCGCGTCACTGCAACTGGCCATCCGCGACGATGAGAACAAGGAAGCCCGGGTCGAGCGGGCGATGGGCCTGGTGGCCGGGTGCCGGGGCGCCGATCTTGTGCTGCTGCCCGAGATCTGGAACACGGGGTACTTCGCCTTCGACCGCTACCACGACGAAGCCGAGACTCTCGATGGCCCCACCGCCACGGCGGCCGCAGCACAGGCGAAGGCCTTGGGCGCCTACGTGGCCCTGGGCAGCTTCGTGGAGCGCACTCCGGAAGGCACCTTCACCAACACCAGCGTGCTGTTCGACCGGCAGGGCCACCAGGTGGCAACGTACCGCAAGATACACCTGTTCGGCTTCGGCTCCGACGAGACCAAGGCACTCACCCCGGGCACGGAGGTCGTCACCGCGAACACGGAGTTCGGCGGGGTGGGCCTGGCCACCTGCTACGACCTCCGCTTCCCCGAGCTGTTCCGGCGCATGGTCGACCAGGGCGCCGAGTTCTTCCTGGTCTGCTCGGCCTGGCCGTACCCGCGGCTGGAGCATTGGCTGATGCTCAATCGGGTGCGCGCTTTAGAGAACGAAGCCTTCCTGGTGTCGGCCAACTGCGTCGGGGTCACCCGGGGCAAGCAGTTCTGCGGGCACAGCCAGGTGGTCGATCCGTGGGGAGCCATCGTGGCTGCCTCAGGCGACGAGGAGACGGTAGTCTGGGCGGATGTAGACCCAAGCATGGCGGCGCGGGTGCGCGACGTGTTCCCGCCGCTGCGCGACCGCGTACTGTGAAGGAGCAGACAGCGTGAAGGAGGACATATGGTGGAACTGACCTTCCAAGTAGGGGGAACCCGCCCAGAGACGGTTACGTTTCCCGTCGCCCGCGTGCTGAACGGCGGGTTTGCCGGGCGCGACCAGACCCAGGTGCGCGCACACATCGAGGAGCTGGCCCATCTGGGCGTCAAGGACCCGGGTGAGACGCCCACCTTCTACCCCTTGTTCAAGACGGCGGTCACCCAGGCCCCCGAACTAGAGGTGGTGGCGCCGACGGGCAACTGGGGCGAGGCCGAGCCGGTGATCCTCTTCACCGCTGACGGGCTCCTGGTGACGGTGGGCTCCGATCATACCGACCGGGACCTCGAGGGGTTCAGCATCCTGAAGTCGAAGCAGGTGTACCCGAACGTGGTGGGTCGCACGGCGTGGCGGTACGACGAGGTGGTCGATCACTGGGATGCGATCATGTTGCGCGCCTGGGTGGGCGAAGAGCGCGCCCGGCTGTTCCAGGAGGCTCCATTGGC
>CAZDGO010000572.1:0-1666 GCA_964504825.1 uncultured Gaiellales bacterium | reverse complement strand
GTTCGACGTCTACGAGATCTGCCGCCAGCGCGCGGGCGATGTGCTGGTGCTCTCGCCACACGAGACCGGAGGCCTGCTACCCTTCCGCAAGGCGGCCGCCATCGCCGAGGCGGCCGGCATAGCCATCAATCTGCACGGTCGCTTCGTCACCGGGGTCACCGACCTGGCGCTGCACTGTGTAGCCCTGACCCTCCCCAACCTGACCGACGGCAACCAGATCATGCACCAGATCCTCAAGGAAAACATCATCTCCGCGCCCGACATCAGCCCGAAGGCGGGCAAGCTCGGCCTCTACGAACGACCAGGCTTCGGGTTCGAGCTAGATCATCGGGCCGTGGAACGAGCAGCCGAGCTCTACCGGCGGCAGAAGGACGCCGAGCGCCCCCCACCCGCCCCGAGGAACGACCCCGCGGGAATCTGATCTAAGCCGACCGCCCGGCGCGGCGGACCGTCGCTCCGGGCAGGTGCATGGCAGAGCGGAGATATGATTTACTGTCTCCCGACATGGACGATAGCTCAGTGTGCTTGAACACCGCACACGCGGTCGATACTATCCGGATGAGCGGCGCGGGTTCCCGTGTCCGGCGATCATCACCTGTGCGGGGGGACTGGTGCGCCACCCCCACCGACAGCGTGTGCCTCGCATATAGCCTTACGGCAGGCAACCAGTGAAAGGGAGACACGACGTGACAAAGAAGGTCCGCAACGGCAACGAACGACTTCACGGCAGGCCCACGCGTATCCTCGTGCTACTGGGCATCTTGGCGGCGCTCCTCACTCTCGCTGTGCTTGTGGGGGGCTGTGGCGGCAAAGACGAGACGACGATCACCGACGGCGCAACGTCCGGCACCCAAGCGGGCGGCTCTGATACGACCGCCGCTCCTGTTGGCCCCGCGAAGGGCGGCGTGCTGAAAGTCGGCATGCAGCCCGGCAATGGCCAGTACGACCCGGTCCTCATGGCCGGCAGTGTGGGCGACATCATCCTCAACGTCCAAGTCCAGGAGAACCTCGTCGACCTGTCACAGGACTTCAGCGTGACTCCGGTGCTCGCCACGGAGTGGAGTTCCAGCGACTCTAAGGTCTGGAAATTCACGCTGCGCGACGGTGTGAAGTTCAGCAACGGCGAGGCGTTTACCGCCGACGACGTGGTCTACTCCTTCGACCGTCTGCGAAGTAAGAAACTCGGCTCGCTCATGGCCGACGTCTACTCCACCATCGCGAGCGTAGTCGCCGATGATCCCACGCACGTGACCTTCACCCTCTCGACGGCAGACTCCGAATTTCCCAAATCGGTGACCGACTATCGCACCAAGATGCTCAGCAAGAGCGTCAAGGACCCGATGAAGGAGCTCGTCGGTACCGGGCCGTACATGCTCGAGTCATTCGCTGCCGAGGATCGAGCGGTACTCAAAGCCAACCCCGACTACTGGGGCACCGACGAGAAGGGCACCAAGCTGCCCTATCTTGACGGCATCGAGTTCGTCTACTCACCGGACACCGCCGGTCAGATCGAGGGCCTGCAAGGTGGTTTGCTCAACTGGGTCGGCAACCTGACTTCGGCGCAGAAGCAGACGGTCGAGGCCGACTCGAGCCTGAAGATGATCACCGCCAAGACCAACTACTGCAACGAGCTGCAGATCCGCACCGACGTCGAACCCGGCAGCAA
>CAZDGO010000571.1:0-1666 GCA_964504825.1 uncultured Gaiellales bacterium | reverse complement strand
ACAGGTCTGCCAGGATGTACATGATCCCGAAGGTGAGAAGCACCTGGGGAAGCTCCTGGTTGTGGAAGCGGTTCAGGAGGAGTCTCTGGAGGACGAGGCCGAGTATGCCTACCGCCAGGGGCGCGACCAAAACGGCCAGCCAGAAGCTGTTGGTCGCGTTGAGGACGCTCAGGCCGACATAGGCTCCCAGCAGGTAGAACGAGCCGTGAGCCAGGTTGGCGATCTTCATCAGACCGAAGATCAAGGACAGCCCCGAGGCGATAAGGAAGAGGAGCATACCCAGAGAAATGCCGTTCAAGGTCTGAATGACCCAGAAAACCATTCGTCATCCCTTGTCGGTGGTACTGCGCGATTCGACCGTTGCGGCCCGGAAGGCCGGGTGGTGCTCCCGTGCCTTCCGGGCCTCCGTGATCCGGCTCACTTCGGCGGCGCCCAGTTCTGACCGACGTTGGGAATGCTGTCCAGAACGACATTCAGGGGCTGGCCGTCGACCATCTTCACCTCGCGGATGTACATCGTCCCGGTGACCTGCTGGTTCTCGTCGAAGCTGAACGGGCCTCTCGGAGCCTCGAAGTTGACGGCTCTCAAGGCGGCGCAGAAGGCGTCGGGGTCCGTCATGTCACCCTTCACCGCTTCCAGGGCCATGACGATGGCCTTGGCACCGTCGTAGGCCTGCTCGGCGAACATGCTGGGCAGCTCGTTGTACTTGGCCTTGTAGGCATCTACGAACTTCTTGTTCACGGCGGTGTCGAGAGTGGCCGCGTACTGCAGATAGTTCTTGATGCCAATGGCGGAGTCCTTCATGGACGGAAGCAAGGCGTCGTCAACGGTGTCGCCAATGGGGAATAGCGGGAGCTGGTCCTTCAGCCCGTACTCCGCGTACTGGTTGATCAGCTTGATGGCACCGCTGCCGGCGAAGAACACATAGACCGCGTCGACCTCATCGGCCTTGGCGGAAATCTGAGTCAGGTATGAGGCGAAGTCGTTGGTGTCGAGAGGCGGGTAGATCTCCTGCACCACCGTGCCCCCTGACTCCTTGAAGTACTTCATGAAGCTGGCGGCCCTTAGACGGCCGGCAGAATAGTCAGGAGCGATAACGATCATCTTCTTGTAGCCTAGCTTGTTGTACGCGTACCAGCCACCCGCCAGGTCCAACTGGTCATCGCTGGGATGGGTACGGAAGATGTAGGGGCTCTTCAGCTTGCCCGTGAGCTCGCTCGCGCCGGCGTTGAGGAGGATCGTGGGGATCTTCTTCTGGTCGACGATGTCGCGGATGGAAAGCGCCACGCCGCTGTGTATGATGCCGGCGATGATCTGGACTTTGTCACCATCGATGAGCTTGGTGGCTTTTGTGGGCCCTAGCTCTGGCTTTCCTTGGTCGTCCTCGATGATGAGGGTGATCTCCCGCCCGGCAGCCTTGCTCCCGATCTCGTCTAGGTAGAGCTGGAAGCCCTCCTCCAACTGTTTGCCGAGCTCGGCGTATACCCCTACATAGGGTGCCATGAACCCGATTTTGATGGGCCCGGAGGTGCCGCCACCCGCGCCGCTGCCGGACTCGCCGGCGGTCGTGGGCGCACCGGTGGCGGGAGGTGCGGTGGTGGCGGTGGTCTTGGTCGAGTCGCCTCCGCAGCCGGCAAGAAGCGGCGTGAGAGCGATAGCGAGCACG
>CAZDGO010000570.1:0-1666 GCA_964504825.1 uncultured Gaiellales bacterium | reverse complement strand
AGTGCGCTGCCGGCGCGCCGACTGGCATGCTGGGATCGGAGGGTCCGGTACGGATCGAGGTAGATCTCAACGATCGCGGCTCTGACGAGCGCCTTGTCGAGCGTTAGCCCGTCGTTGCGAGCGCGATTGACGAGGAACGACGCCATAACCCGAAGCTCCATGAGTCCACGCTGTACAACGCGTCTCAAGCGGGCACCGGATGCGACAGCCGCGGTCGCAGCGGCGGCGGGACCCAGACCAGCAGCTGCTCCCGTCGAGGTGGCGGTCGCGCCAGCACCTGCTGAAGCTGCGGCACCCGCCCCCGTCGCCCCCGCGCCGAGTCGGCTCATGCGTGAGATGGCTCGTGTCAGGCGAAGTGCGGCTTGGCCTTGGAGAACATTCGACACGAGCGACGTGGAGGCCTTGTCTCGGACCGTGAGGATCTGGCGTGCGGCGTTCGCATCCGGCACACGGTACGGCTCGTCGAAGACCCGATCGAGTGCTCGCTCGACCGCCGTAGCTGCGCGCAGACGTGCAGCGGTCGCCGCCCTTTGCGCACTACTCCAGCTACTGGTTGCCGCCCGCTCCGCTGCGGACACAAGGCGACGAGCGAGATGAACATCCTCCGCCGGGGCCATACCTATCACCTCCCTGCGCTCGGGGTAGACGCGGCTCAGGATAGAGATCATGCACGGTGATCGGACGTCTTGGTAGTGGGTCAGTTTGAAGTTCAGGGACGGAAGGAGCCGTTGTTGATCTTCGCCACCATCTCATGGACCTCCGCGATAGTCACTACTCCTAGGAATGCCACCGCCTTGTCGATGGGATCACCACGGTGGTCGGTTCCGAACAGTTGAACCTTGATAACGAGCCCGTCACCAGCCCAGTCGAGAACCTTGAAATCAACGGCGGGCTTCACGGACGGGCAGCGGACTAGCTAACGGTGGGGCGGGACCCGGTGGCTCGCTCAAAGAGGTCGGCCAACGCTCCGTCGTCACCATCAAAGAAAGCCTGCGCGAGGGCGGCATCTGTGGCATCTAGGGCCGCAGGGATGATTCCGTGGCGCCGGTGGTACTTAGCGATCAGGGGCGTCGGGATCTCTTCCTCTGATCGTTCCTCAGGTTCCAGGTCTCCTCGGGTCAGCGTCCAGGGCGTTCCGGGCCCCTTGACTGAGGCCGCGAGATCCGGGCCACTGAGGTTTCCGTACTTGCTAACGATCTTGTCGACCGTCCAGCGCACTTGGCTAGGGAGGCGGCTGCTATCTCCGTATTTCGGTTCTTTGATCCGATAGAAGCTGTAACCCATGTAGGTCCCAGCGATTCCGCGTGTCACTGGGCCCTGGACCCAGGCCTCAATGGGCCGGTCATCAAAAGCCGGCTCGTTGAACCAGACCAGGCTGGCTGCCTGGACGAGATAGAGCAGCTTGTGGAGCTGCATCTGGTCTACGCCTTCGGGCTGCTTGGCCTCGATAATCGCCGTGGCGACATCCTGCGCCGAGCCCACCAGCTTTGATTTCATGCCCAACATTGTAACGAATAGTCAGCCCAGCAGCTCTGCGATCTGCGTGAGGGACCCGGGGTGGGCGGCGACACCGGCTGCCATCGCTGGCGTTGTCTGGCGTCCGAATTGCCTGGTGAGCGTCTGGTGGGGCCGAGCGAAGTTGTAGTGCATATAGAACAGGCTCACC
>CAZDGO010000569.1:0-1667 GCA_964504825.1 uncultured Gaiellales bacterium | reverse complement strand
GTCATGTGCCTCGGAGCAGTATCACCTAACCGGCTGTCCGATTTCGCCCGGCCACTTCTGAGAGGCGATGAGCGCCGCGGTCGATGCCTGGTTGCTCGACCCGCGGCGGCCGGACAGATCTTCTACCAGACCAACGCCCACGTGGACGTGGAGTTGCAATACCGCCCGGGATGGGCTAGATTCTCTCGTCTTCAAACAGTGGGCGATATACAAGAGCACGGGACGCGAGGGATCGCATACATGAGCACCATCATTCAAGCGTTGGAACAGCAGCAGTTGCGGGAGGGTCTCCCGAGGTTCAAGGCCGGCGACACCCTCAAGGTGCACTTCAAGGTCATAGAGGGCACCCGGGAGCGCATCCAGATCTTCCAGGGCATCTGCATCAAGAAGCAGGGCGAGGGTGTCCGCGAGACCTTCACCGTGCGTAAACAGTCGTTCGGCGTGGGGGTGGAGCGTACCTTTCCCCTGCATTCACCCAAGATCGGCAAGATCGAAGTGACTGCCATCGGCGACGTGCGGCGGGCCAAGCTCTATTACTTGCGTGGCAAGGTGGGCAAGAAGGCTCGAGTCAAAGAGAAACGGGTCTAGGGCGCCACGGACTACAATTCGCGACCCCCGCGCCTCCGCGGTCTTCTGCGTGGCGTGGGCGGTCGTTTCGGTATCGTGCGTTCGTGGCTTCCGGCACTGAGACAAGAGCGGGGCTCTTCGGTGGTCAGCAGCCTCGTAGAGGTCGTTATCATCGTCGGCACGGCCTTCATCCTGGCTTTGCTGATCCAGCAGTTCGTGGTCAAGCCCTTCTACATCCCGTCTGAATCCATGGAGAACACCTTGGTCAAGGGCGATCGGGTGCTGGTCAACCGCTTCGTCTACCGGTTCACCGAACTTAAGCCGGGGGACGTGGTGGTGTTCCATCCGCCTTCTTCGCCGAAAGAGGACTACATCAAGCGGGTAGTGGCCGTAGCCGGTGACACCGTGGAGGTCCGCGACGGCGGGCTCTACGTCAACGGCGTAGCCAAGAATGAGTCCTATCTCAAGGAACAGTTCATCGAGGGCGCCTACCCCGAGAAGAAGGTGCCGCCCGACACGTTCTGGGCCATGGGCGACAACCGCAATCAGAGCGGCGACAGCCGGGTCTTCGGACCGGTGGAAGTGAACAAGATCCTCGGTAAGGCCTTCATGATCTATTGGCCCGTGACGAAGATCGGCGGACTGTAGCCGCCTGATGCCTGGGCGGCGCTGGGACCCGGTTCGGTTCGACCGCCGGCGCCTGGCCGACCTGGGCCCCGACGCCAGGTGTCTTGCCGGGGCTGACGAAGCCGGTAGGGGGTGCCTTGCCGGACCTCTCGTAGCCGCCGCTGTGATCTTCGACTACGCCCGGGTGCCCGCCCGCGCGCTGGCCGGCATCGACGACTCCAAGGTTCTCAGCTGCACCCGGCGAGAGGAACTCTACGGCCGCATCCTCGCGACCGCCGATAGGGTCTCGGTGGTGACCATCTCCGCCGGCACCATCGACCTGCGGGGCCTTCATCGCTGTAACCTCGCCGCACTTGCCCAGGCGGTGGACGGTCTCGTCGGCGCCTACGACCTGGCGCTGATCGATGGATTCGATGTCGGCCGGCCGGATCTGCGTGCCCAGGCCGTGGTGGGGGGCGATGGGAAGAGCGCGG
>CAZDGO010000568.1:0-1667 GCA_964504825.1 uncultured Gaiellales bacterium | reverse complement strand
GTGCGGTCCGGGCTCGTCGAGCTCGAGCCGCTGCGTGCGGATCGAGCCGTCGGGCTGGCGCAGCGCGAGCATGCCGTGGAAGCTCTGCCCCGGAGGCAGGTTCGAGACCAGGTGGATCTCGTTCGCGCCGGGACCCGCCTCCTCTGGCGCGAGTGGGATCCCGAGGGCGGTGATGGGGATCGCGTTCTGCGTAGCGGCGAACCGTGGGTCCACCACGCGCTCGGGCAGGAACCCACCGAGCTTGATCTTGGCGGCGAGCGGCAGGCGCCACTCTCCGGAGGGCCCGCTCTTCTCGCCGGTGCTGAAGTCCGGCTCGATCTCCGTGTAGCCGCTCCACGGACCCGCGATCGAGTACCCCACGAGCTGGAGGTTCATCACGGTGCCCGGGGGCGTCGGCATCCGGAACTCGAACGCAGGCGCCGGGACGTCGACCGCCTTGGCGTCCACGTCGCCGCCGTTCGCATAGAGCGTCGCGTGGTGCAGGTACATCGCCCGCGTGAATCGGGTCGGAACGGGGCTGCGGACGCCGGTGCCGTCGGGGAGCACGACGTGGTCGTACTGCCGCCAGGTCCCGTGGAGCGTGCTTGGCCAGCCGCTCTCCTGCGCCCAGGCCAACTGGCCCGTGCGGCCCGTGGGCGTGTGCGGGACGGCGTACGTCTTGAACCCCGTGTACCACATCTTGATAAGCGACAGGTCGTCGTCGCGCGCGGCCGTGTCCCCGGCGCTCTTACCGGTCCATGTGTAGTAAGAGTCGGCCCAGCCGTCATCGGGATAGGGGTTCAGGCCGCCGGCGATGACGCCGATCGCCGCGTCCCACTCGTCGGCGCCCTCCCCGCCCCACTGCGAGCGCGGGGTCTCCACGGTGTTCGACACCAGATCCTCGGGGAGGGCGAACGCCTCCTGGGGGCCATCGAACTTCGTGTTCTGCGCGTAGCTCACGTAGACGGGCATGTCACGGCCGGTGCCGTTCTGGGTGAGCGGCGCGCGGAACTCGGCCATCCGAAGGGTCATGCTGGGGGCCGCCGCCCCCCGGGCCGGCGACACAGCGCCCGCGAGCCCGGTCGAGAGGAGAAGGGCGGCCATGCCGGCCCTGCCCGCGAGCGTTGCCTTCCTGGTCATGCGAAACCCCTTGGACTCGGCGTTACGGACTGTATACGACGCCGACCCGTGGAACACCTTTAGGCACATGCACAAAGCCGGCGCTCGAGGTCGAGATGCCCTTCCTTCTAGCCGCTCTTTACCTTGATATAGATTCGCCCGCATCCTTTACTAAGACTGATGCCTTGTGCAAGGATAAGCAGCCATCGCGATGATTCAGATTCCCGACAGGTCGATGCGGAGCTATTCGGCCTTCCAATGGTAGAAAAGTGGTAGACGGTTCAACTCTCCCTAGGTTCGCGAGCGGGATTTGCAGACAGGATGAGGCGCTGGGGTCCTCCGACACGCCTGCTGACTTGCGGCTTAGTTGCGCGGGCTGTGTGCGGGCTGGATTTGAACCAGCGACCTCTCGATTATGAGCCTCTGGGTCTCTAGGACCGTGGTGCCAAACAGGCCTCTTATCGGCGGCTGAACCGCTGCGAGGAGGCCAGCCCGCAGCCGGGGCGGTTCGGTAGCCTGAGGGGTTCGAAAACTCCGGTCACGCCGCCACCTCGTACTCACGGATGAGC
>CAZDGO010000567.1:0-1668 GCA_964504825.1 uncultured Gaiellales bacterium | reverse complement strand
CATCAGATCGACGATGGGTTGCACGGCCTCGTGGATCACCTCGATGACCGTCTTGGACTCGTCCAGGTGCGGCTCCTGCTCCAGGAAGCCCACTGAGTAACCCTTGGAAGCGGCGATCTCGCCCTCGTAGTCCTGGTCGACGCCGGCGATGATGCGCAGCAAGGTGCTCTTGCCCGAACCGTTCAGTCCGAGGACGCCGATCTTGGCGCCGTAGAAGAAGCCCAGCGAGATGTCGCGCAGCACCTGGTTCTTGGGTGGATGGATGCGCCCAACGCGCATCATGGAATAGATTACTTGGTGATCGGAAGCCATCAGGCGGGGTTCTCCTCTGCTACTTCGGGGGGGTGAGGGTGGGACGGGTGAGTATACGGCACCCGAGGCCGCCGGGATGCGGCTTCACACCACGAACAGTGCCACCGCCAAGAAGTGGCACACAGCCCCGCCCAGAACGAACGTGTGCCAGACCGCGTGCATGTAGGGCACCCGCTTGAGCACGTAGAAGATGGTACCGAACGTATAGGCCAAACCACCGGCGGCCAGGAGCCATACGCCGGCAGGATCGAGGTTGGCCCTGAGCGGCCCCATGACGAGCACGATCAGCCAGCCCATCGCCAGGTAGACTGCCGCCGACACCCACTTCGGCCGGTAGACCCAGAATGCCTCGGCCGCGATGCCTGCTACAGCAATGGCCCACACGAGCACGAACATCCACCAGAGACCGCTATGGCGCAGCGTCACAAGAATGAACGGGGTGTACGTTCCCGCAATCAGTAGGTAGATCCCCGCGTGGTCCAGGATCTTGAACACGTGCTTGACCCGCGGCTGGGGGAAGCTGTGGTACAGCGTGGATGCGGCGAACTCGAGCAGCAGCGTGACCCCGTAGATGATGGCCGCGGCCAGCTTCCACCCGCCCCCGGAATCGACCGCGAACACGACCAGTAGCGTCAACGCGACGACACTCAGAACAACACCCACCCCGTGGATGACGCTGTTCGCGATCTCCTCACCGACTGAGTAGGGACGTCTGCGGGGCAGGTTATCGTCCGGCAACTTCTCTTCCGTCATGTCCAAGAGCCCTCCTCCGGGGTCGCCCTCTACCGGAGAGTACCAGGATAGGAAACAACATGAGGATGAAGATAACCGAAAACGCCACGAACGGCGACCGTAACCCAGAGAAATATCCGCCTCCGACCGTCACCTGGGCGAGCGTCCCCCCAAACACCGGTCCTATCAGGTAGCCGACGGCAAAGGAGAAGTTCCAGAGCCCGTATGCGGCCCCTCGCTCTTCGGGCCTGGTCTCCGTGGCCACCAGGAACATAGACGCCGAGACCCCCATCCCCACTGCGATCCCAAACACAAGAAAGACCGGGGTCCATGCGACAAACGAACGTCCGGCGATCATCAGCGTGAGAAGTGCGGCTACCACCGCGAGGCACGCCGTTACCGGCAGCGTCGGTCCCACCCGGTGGATCCACCGTCCGACGAGTGGCTGGCTCGCGGTCATGGCCACAGCAAGCAGCACGAACAACAGCCCGATGCCACTCTTCGCGTAGCCGAGGGAGTCCATGTAGAGGTATGGCCGGCACCACCACCCCTACGCCCACCACATCCGCGAAGATGGCCAGGCCGCAGACTACGAGCACCGCGGTGCGGCGACGGGCATCCATC
>CAZDGO010000566.1:0-1671 GCA_964504825.1 uncultured Gaiellales bacterium | reverse complement strand
CGAACCACCTGCCTTCCACGGAGGACCGCTGGTAGAGAGGGTCGTAGTACGCCAGCAGCAGCCTCGTTACCACGGCGTCAAATCTACCATCATCGAAAGCCCTTCTCAAGGCGACCGACTCCTCGGGGGGCAGGCGCTCGCCGATGAGATCCAAGACCCGCCGAAACCGAGCTACGTCAGAAGATCGCCAGGTGCCGGGGGAATACTCCACGATGATCCGCCGGGCGCGGTCCTCCACAGAGGCGGTCACGAGCACCGGCGTGCCTTCGCGGACCAGAGCGGCAACCCGCTCCGGTAGGAAGAGCCGTCCTATCTTCCCTCCCTCACCCTCCACCACCAGATAGTCACCGGTCGGATGCCGCAACGCCTCCCACAGGAGTGCGTCGAAGTCCTTCTGCGTGCGCTCCCCCGGTTGGTGAAGGCCGCCGAGAAGCGAACCTCGATGAAGGGCGAGACCCTCCAGGTCGACCACCCACGGCCGCGGCGGCGGCATACCTTCCGCCAGTCGGGCCAGAGCCCGCAAGGCCGCGGTCTTGCCCGCGCCCGTGTGCCCATAGAGCGTCACCACCGGTCGGTCGGGCCGCCAGGCCGCGAGACCGTCGAGCACCCAACGCCGGTACGCCTTGTACCCGCCTTCTACCTGGACGGCATGCACTCCGGCGGCTGCCAGCAAGAGAACCACGTTGCGGCTGCGTTCTCCCCCCCGCCAGCACATCACCGCCGGGCGTGTCCCTTCGCGTGAGAGCAGACCCAGGGACCGCAGGTAGCTGGGCAGGCCCGCCGACACCAGGTCCATCGCCATGAGCCGAGCCTGCTGAGCCCCTCGCGTCCTGTAGGTGAGTCCGACCGCGGCCCGTTGCTCGTCGTCCAGAAGCGGCTGCGACAGAGCCCCGGGAGTGTGGCCCTCCGCGTATTCACGCGGGCTGCGCACATCGACCAGCACGTAGCTGCCATCGATGGCCTCGGCCGGAGAGATGCGAGGCACCGCGACAGCGAGGCTCACGGGCGGATCCGTGTGACTATCAGGGAACAGATCGCCGACTACTCCGCCGGCTCGTCCCAGTCAAGAGGCGGTGCCTCAAGGTCGTGAGGACGCAGCTGCTCCATCACGCGCTCACGCTCCTCCTCTCGCACCATAATCTGCCGCGGCTTGCTGCCCTCATATGGGCCCACGATACCCCTGCGCTCGAGCATGTCGATGAGCCGGCCCGCGCGCGTGTAGCCCACCCGCAATCTCCGTTGCAGCATGGACACCGAGGCGCTGCCGGTTTCGAGCACGAGAGTGGCGGCATCCTCCAGCAGGTCGTCGCTGTCCGGGTCGAACTGGCCTTCCTCGCTCGCCGCCTCGCGCACAGGCGCCTCCAGCAGCTCTTCTCGATACTCGGGACGCGCCTGGTGGCGCACGTGGGTGACGAGCAAATGGATCTCCTCCTCGGTGATGTATGCGCCTTGGATACGCTGCAGTCGATTCGATCCCATCGGTTTGAACAACATGTCACCCAGGCCGAGAAGGGCCTCGGCGCCATTCTGGTCCAGGATCACGCGCGAGTCGGTCTGACTCGACACGGCGAAGGCGATGCGTGAGGGGATGTTGGCTTTGATCATGCCCGTGATCACATCCACCGAGGGGCGCTGCGTGGCCACCACCAGGTGGATGCCCACCGCTCGAGC
>CAZDGO010000565.1:0-1682 GCA_964504825.1 uncultured Gaiellales bacterium | reverse complement strand
GGCGCCGCCTCGAGGCGCTCAGCACGACGATCTGGAAGCGGTTGGTCGTCGTGACGATCGACCTGGATCCAGGCGACAACGCTCAGATCATCTTCGAGACGCTGAACGCCCGAGGGACCCCCCTCCTAGCGGCGGACCTCGTCAAGAACCACCTCTTCCAGACGGCGATTGTCCAGGGTGCCCAGATCGACACTCTGTACGAGGCGCACTGGAAGGTCCTCGACACCGATTGGTGGCGCGAAGACGTCCCCCAGGGCCGGCTAACGAGGCCGCGCCTCGACATCTTCGTGAATCACTGGCTTGCGATGTCGAGCGGGCGAGAGGTCGTTTCGCACCAGCTCTTTCCGGAGTTCAAGCGCTACCTGGGAGCGGGTCCGAAGCGGGCCGAGGACGTCCTCGCCGATCTGGCGAGGTACGGCAAGGTCTACGAGAATTTCGAGCGAGAGCCGTCCACGACGGAGCTCGGGCGGTTCCTGTACCGGCTGAACACCATGGAGGTTACGACCGCCTTCCCGGCCCTCCTATGGCTGCTCGGGCCAGAAGGAATGAACAATCCCGCGGAGCGGCAGAGCGCCCTTGCCGCCATCGAGAGCTGGCTCGTCCGTCGGATGCTCACCAGGCAGACCACTAAGAACTACAACAACGTCTTCCTAGCCCTACTCAAGAGCGTCCGCGAGAGCGCGACCGTCCGCGGGAGCGCGCCGCGTGGATCCGACGTCGTGGACTACCTGGTCGGCCTCTCGGGCGAGAGCCAGTTCTGGCCAACGGCCGGTATGGTTCGATCGGCCTTGCAGAGTCTGCCTGCGTATTCCGTATTCCCGCGGAGCCGCCTGCGGATGGTCCTCGAGGGGCTTGAGGAGGGGATGTATACGGGTCTGACCGAGAAGGTGATCTTGCCGAAGGACCTGACGATCGAGCATGTCCTTCCACAGGAGTGGCCGACCCACTGGCCCCTGCCCGACGGCGCTGACCCTTTCCAGGCCCGCATCGAGCGCGACGCCGCCAAGCATCGAATAGGCAATCTCACGCTCCTGACTGGCAAGCTCAACCCAAAGCTGTCAAACGGCGCATGGCCCCAGAAGCGAGCTGCTCTGCGAGAGCACAGCGTCATGCGAATCTCTACTGACTTGCGCAACGCGGAGAGCTGGGACGAGTCCTCGATCACAGAGCGTGGCGACCACCTCGCGGCGCTTGCCGTGTCGGTATGGCCGAGGCCACATGACACTGATAGGGCGAGCGAGGACGCAAACGAACCGTCCCCGGCGACGGCCACTTCTGCACGGCCTGCCGGCCCTCCCGATCCCGAGAACCCAGCTGCCTTCGCTTCGGCGCTGGGGATCGGTGACGAGGTCGGCGTCGGGGCCGAGATTCGCCGCATCATCGCTGTCGCGAGGGAACTCGGCCTCTACCCACGCGCGGATCGCCATAGCGTCATGGTCAGTCCCCCCGCGGACAAGCGGATGTACCTGTTCACGGTCTGGCCTCAGTGGGAAGAGGGTGGCTCATTCCGCATCTGGAAGTCGCCGACCGCGTTCGCGCAGTGGATCCCGGGGGTGACCCTTGAGGCGGCCCAAGCTGCGCTCGGCTCGTCGGAGGAAGCTGGTGTTCTCCTAGCTCACGACACCGAGGCGCTTCTCGCCGCTATCCGCGGACTTGTGCCTTCGGACTGGGCGCCGCCTTCA
>CAZDGO010000564.1:0-1685 GCA_964504825.1 uncultured Gaiellales bacterium | reverse complement strand
GTCGATGGGTCGGGCCGGCGTCGCGGACACCTCGACGCGATCGCTGTCCTCGATCAACCGCCGCGCGGCCCGCTCGGGCGCGCCGTTCACGCACACGCGATCGCCCTTGAGCATCTGCCGCAGGGTGCGCGCCGACGATTGGGGGTAGCGCTCGCGGAGGATATCGAGCAGGGTCCGAGGAGCGGTCACCCGGCGGACCTCTGAATGCGAATCGAGTCGCCGGCGACGGCCACGAGAGGCGAAGGTTCCGGCGCGTGCATCGTTCCTCCCGAGGCGATGCGCCCAGCATAGACGAAGGCGCGCCCGGCCGTCCGCTCGCGCCGTCGTTGCCAGCGGTTGACTGCGGCGCCGGGTCCACGCCAGAGTGCTCTCGCCATCGACGCAACGGGAACGGGAGAGCCCAACGATGAGAAGCCTGGAGGTCGTGCCTGGTCCCCGGCTTCGTCCCTACGTCCAACTGATCTGGTGCCACGAGCTCGATGTCGCCGCCGAGTTCGGACCACCAGAGCGGATTGCACCCGATGGGGTCGTCGAGCTCGTCTTTCACTATCGCGATCCGATGACGGTGCGATTCGCCGAGGCGGACCCCGTGCCTCAGCCGCGCAGCTCGACTGTGACCCTGACTCGGCGTTTCGTAGAGATCTGCCCGCGCGGACCGAGCGGGTTTCTTGCGGTCCGCTTTCGACCTTGGGGGGCCCACCACTTCGTGAGCTTGCCGGTTGCCGAGCTCGCGGACCGATTGGTTGCCGCCGAAGACCTGTGGGGCGCCAAGAGCCGCGAGCTCGAGGAGCGCCTGGCTGCAGCGCCGGACACGGGGAGTCGCGTGGCCTTGGTCGAAGAGTTCCTGCTCGGTCGACTCCGGACCCAGCACGAAGTCCCCGCCGAGCCACTCGTGCGCGCCGTGTGGAGGCGCGGGGGCGACATCCGGGTGGCCGAGCTCTGTGCGGAGCTCGGGCTCACAGAAAGGACGGTCGAACGAATCTTCGCCACCGCTATCGGCATGCAGCCAAGGAGCTTCATCCGGTTGACGCGGTTTCTGCACGCCTGCTCAAAGCTGCGCAGCGGCACTTGGACCAGCCTCACCCGTCTGGCGCACGACTGCGGCTACTACGACCAGGCGCACTTCGTCGCGGACGCCAGATCCTTCTCCGGACTGACACCGGGCGAGCTCGCGGCCGCGGCCGGGTTCTCGTTCCTCCAGCCTGAGTAGTTTGTCGGCTTTCTCCAATTCTTGGCGCGCAGGCCACCCTATCCTTGGGTGCCTGAGCGGTCGAACCGCGGAAGTCGAAGACGAGACACCGTAGACGAGGAGCCGAGATGCCTTCCTATTACGACGCGGAAAAGAAGTGTCGTGCGGGGACCATGGACGAGGCGCAGTTCCGCGCCGAGAGTCGTCCGGGTACGGCAGCATTCTTCGCCACCCTCATCGATGCCTGGACCACGGCCGGAGGGCTGCTCAGGTGGGGCGCCGGCGGCGTCAGCCTGCGAGGCTCGATCGGAGGCAGCGAGATCGCGGTCGGCTTCCTCGCGCCGCAGTTTGCCGGGAAGAAAGATCGGATCGAGCTTGCCTGCGTATCTCTTGCGAAACAATTGGGCGCGGATCGGATCGGCAAGCTCGAAGCGGCGTTGCGCGCGGCCGGCTCCGACCACGTACTCGGCAAGACCATGATCAGCATCGTGGAGCC
>CAZDGO010000563.1:0-1687 GCA_964504825.1 uncultured Gaiellales bacterium | reverse complement strand
CACACCAAGATCATCGCTACACACGATCTCGATCTGGCCCTCGACGTGTGCGGGCACACGATAGTTCTGTGCGCCGGGGCGGTCATCGCCGACGGTCGCACGGTCGATATCTTCCGCGACGATGCGCTCCTCCAGAGGAGTGGGCTGGAGCAGCCCATGAGCATGCAGAGTTGCCCGGCGTGTGGCGCGTCGCTCTACGGGTAGCGGATCCGGTAGTGCCCAGGCATGCTATTGACCAGCGGCCAGTTTCTCTGCTAAGGTGCTCGGGAAGCTGTTGAGGGGATGAGGCCGAGTGACCTACGGTAAGCACATGACGATTAACCGCGGCTGGTGGTGGTCCGTGTATACGGGCTAGCCGCTGGTCGTTCTGATACTCAGAAGAGCCGCGGATGGCCTCGGTGCCATCCGCGGCTCTTGCGCTTCCGGCGAGAGGGCCGCGGACGATTCCGCGGCCCTCTCGCGTTCCGGTGAACGAACACGGAAACGGAGGCACATGTGATGTCAGCGACCAAGCGGGCGAAGATGGGCGGGCCCGCCAGCGCAGGCCGGTTGATCCCGGTGGTGCGTCGGGTGCCCGCCGACACGGAGACCCCGGTGAGCACCTATCTGAAGCTCGCGCGCGGACCGTGGTCGTTCCTGTTCGAGAGCGTGGAGGGCGGCACCCGCTGGAGCCGCTACTCGCTGGTGGGCTTCGATCCCTTTCTCATCGTCGAGATCGAAGACAACCGGACAGTGATCCGGACCGCGGCCGGGGAGGAGCTGTCGGACGACCCGATAGCCGCCATCCGGCGGGTTCTCGACGTGTATCGGATGCCGCGGTTCCCGGAGTTGGCTCGGCTGACCGGAGGGCTCGTGGGCTATCTCGGCTACGGCGCCGCCCAGCTGTTCGCCGCTGGGCTGTTCGACTCGCCGACGACAGCCGAGCCGCGCGGCAACGAGACCGCCCCACGTGGGCACGCCGGCCGCGATGACCGCGCTCCGTTTGATCTGCCCGATATCTGCCTGTTCGCTCCCCGGAAGATCCTTGCCTTCGACAATGTCCGCAAGACTTTGGACCTGATGGTGCTAATCGAGAGTACCGACTCAGAGGGTCACTCGGTGGCGGAGGACCGAGCCCAGGCCGAGATCGATGAGATGCTCGTGAGGTTGCGCCGCCCGCTCCCCGAGGAGACCATCGCGCCCCGACCCTGCCGGGCGCCGCTGATCGAGCCCCTGGTAGACCGCGGAGAGTTCGAACGCATGATCATGGAGGCGCGCGACTCGGTGAGGTCGGGGGAGGCCATCCAGGTGGTCGTCTCTCAGCCGTTCGAGGGCGAGAGCAGTGTGGATCCTTTTACCGCGTACCGGGCTCTCCGGGCATTAGACCCGACGCCGTACCTCTTCTATCTGTCCTTGGCCGAGACGGCTCTGGTGGGCGCGAGCCCCGAGGTTATGCTGCGCGTGGACGGGGGCAGGGCGCTCTTGCGCCCCATTGCGGGCACGCGACCCCGCGGCGCGGACGAGGCCGAGGATCAGGTTCTGGAGACGGACCTTCTGGCCGACGACAAGGAGCGCGCCGAGCACGTGATGCTCGTCGACCTCGCGCGCAACGACCTGGGCCGGGTTGGCGCTCCGGGGACCGTGCAGGTAGAAGAGTCCTTCGCCGTCGAGGGGTACTCGCACGTGATGCACATGGTGTCGACGGTCT
>CAZDGO010000562.1:0-1690 GCA_964504825.1 uncultured Gaiellales bacterium | reverse complement strand
CGGAGATCCGGACGAGCTCGGCCCGCAGGCGGCGCGTGTGGAGCAGGCCATGAGAGACCACGGAGCGTCCGAAGTAGTCGTGGCCCGCGGCGCAACAGAACGCGAGTCACTCTGGGCGGCCAGACGGTCGGGCTTCGGGGCGCTGGCACTCTCCAGCCCCTCACTGGTCTCCATGGACGTGACCGTGCCTCGAGACCGACTCGTTCCCATGATCGACCAGGTCATCCGTCTGGCCTCGGAACACCGCCTGAAAGTCTTTCTCGTCGCGCACGCCGGCGACGGCAACATGCACCCGACCGTTCCGTTTGATCCGCGCGACCCGGATGAGCGCCGACGTCTCCGACTGCTGATAGAGGCCGTCTCGCGGGCGGCTGTTCTCCTTGGTGGATCGATCTCGGGCGAGCACGGCATCGGTATCGAAAAGCTCGCGCAGATGGAGATCCAGTACTCACCGGAGCAGCGGGAACTGATGGAACGTGTCCGAAGGGCGTTCGATCCCTCCCTACGCATGAACCCAGGCAAGAACGTGGTCTCGCCGAGCGGCGCATGGTAGAGCCGCATGTCCCGATGAACGCTGGACCGGCCATGAGCCTCTCGCCCACCTCACCCGCGGCGGCGGCCGACTTCGTCCGGCATGCGGTCGCGGATGGTCTGCCGGTCGTGATCGAGGGGAGCGGCTCCCGGGCCTGCTGGGCGTCGCCGCCGCCGTCGGCCTGGGCATCACTTTGCACCGCGCAACTGGACGAGCCGGCTGAGGTGAGAAGCGAGAACCTCACTGCGACCTTCCCTGCGGGAACCCCGCTCTCCGCGGTGCACGACCGGCTACGCCGGCTGGGTTTGTGGTTGCCATTGGAGCACGTCGACGGCCCCCATTCCACTTTGGGAGGGTGTGTGGCGGCCGGCTTTGCCAACCCCCTGCGTTGGAGCCGGGGAACGCCGCGTGACTGGGTGCTGGGCCTGCAGTTGGTGGACGCGGCGGGCCATCTGCTCTCGTTTGGAGGCGAGGTCATCAAGAACGTCGCGGGGTACGACATGGTACGGATACACGTGGGTGCCTGGGGCCGGCTGGGGCTCATCACCCGAGCTACCCTCAGATTGCTGCCCCTGCCTGAGAGTGAAGCTACGGTTGTGGCCACTTTTTCCTCTCCAACCGAGGCGGCGTGGGCTCTGCGGACGGCCGCGCGCCATTCCGTCGGCGCGGCGACGCTCGAGGTGATGGCCCGACCCCGCCGCGTGGACGTCATGGTCCGCCTGATGGGAGACGCCACCCGGGTGGCGTCACGAGGGGCTGAGCTGTGTGAAGCCCTCTCAGGCAGGCAGGCGCGCTCCATCGCAGGCGCGGTTGAGCTGCATGAGAGAGCTGCCGGACGCCAGGTGTGGGAAGCGTACGCCCGGCAGCGGGTGCACCTAGCCGAACTCTACCTGTGGCGGTTGAAGCTGACGTTGCCGGCTCCGGGTTTGGAGGAAGCGCTCGCTCTCGGCGCTCAGGTGCTCGCCGAGCGGGATTGGGCGCTCGCCGGCCAGGGGGGTAACGGCGTGTACTCGGTCTTCTGGCAGGACGAAAGGGGGCCGCTACCCGCACTCGAAGAGGTACGAGCGCGGGCCGGGAGTCGGGCGTTCGTGGTCGCCGAGGGCCGCGCCGCCCGGGCGGTTGCCGGCATCCCCGGATGGGAGTCGTTCCCGCCACGAG
>CAZDGO010000561.1:0-1696 GCA_964504825.1 uncultured Gaiellales bacterium | reverse complement strand
CTACACCATCGATCTCGCGTCCAAGCTGCTGGCGCTCGCCAGAAGCGAGACCCTCTCTGAAGAAGAGATTGAGCGGCTGGACGAAATCAGAATCGCTCTCGAGCAGTACCGCTCAACCGGCCTGACCGAGAAAAACCGCCGACTGATACGCCAAATTGCCCACGGCGATGTCTGGCGCGAGGTCGTGCGGCTTCCCCAAAGGCTCTTGGCCGAGGCCAGGGCCATCAGCAAAACGAAGCCTTTCAGGGCCGCTGTCACCGCACAGCTCGCTATTGCCATCCTTATCCTTATTCGAGCGCCGGTCCGCATGCAGAACCTCTCCTCGATCCGCATTGGACTCAATCTGGTCAGGCCGGGCGGAGCGGGCGCGCCCTATATGCTCGTCTTCCCCGACTATGACGTGAAGAACGGGGTGCCGTTGGAGTTCGCGTTCGACGAGAACACGAGCGCCATGATCGATGACTACATCTACCAGCACCGGCCGCGGCTGATGCGCGGCTTTAATCACGACTGGCTGTTCGCTGGAGCCGGTCAGGAGCACAAGAGGTCAAACGTCCTTTCGGACCAGATTTCAAAGCGGCTCTGGAAGGAGCTCGGACTAGAGGCGACTCCACATCAGTTCCGCCATGCCGCGGCATACATCATGCTCAAGGCCGATCCCGGCAATTATGAGCTTGTCCGCCGCGTGCTCGGTCATCGCAGCAGCGCGACCACCCGGAACTTCTACATCGGGTTGGAGACGCTCGAGGCCACTCGGCTCTTCGGCGAGATGGTCACCGAGCTGGAGCGTGGTGAGGCACCGACCAACCCGCACCCCAAGAGAAAGACCAATGCCTGAGAGTATCCGAGCCTGGCCTCTGAGAGACTGGCCGACTGCTGACCGCGAGGCGTGGGAACGGGCCTGCGTGGCGGCGCAGCGTTTGAGGCCTGGTGGCACCGCCGCCCACATGAAGCCGTCTACGCGGACGAGCCTGGTACGGGCCTACGGATACTTACTGGAGTTCTGCCGGCGAAATGGCTTTTTTGACCAGAACGCCGAAGCCGGCGCACACGTGATGCCCGAGCTCATCGACGCCTTCGTAGATGAGCTCCACGGCCGCGTCGGTTCCGTCACGCGAGCAAGCTATGTCGGCAAGATTCGGCGGATCGCCACTATCCTCGCACCCGGGCCCGATCTTGACTGGTTGCGTGAGGTTGAGGGCGATCTCCGCTATGAGGCGCGGCCGCGGCCCAAATATCATCGCATCGTGTCGTCTCAGCGGCTGCTGGCGCTTGGGCTCGAGCTGATGAGGCGGGGCGAAACTAGCAACCATCTCACCGACCTTGCGCGCGCGCGGCTGGTGCGCGATGGCCTCATGATTGCTCTCCTGGCGCTGTGTCCCATCAGGCTTCGCAATTTCGCAGAGTTGTGCATCGGCCGGCAGATACGCCAGATCGGTGATACTTGGTGGATCCTATTGGAGGCAGCCGAGACGAAATCCGGTCGGGTCGATGAACGGCCGGTACCCGAGGTCCTCACCGCACATATCGACCGCTGGCTCAAGCGCTGGCGCCCGCTGTTCCTTACGCCCGCGGATGCGTTCTGGCCGTCCACCAAGGGTGGTCCGCTCGCCTATACTTATGTAGGGCACATCATCACCGAAACGACGCTCCGGGAGCTAGGCGTGGCCATCAACCCACACTTATTCCGCGACTG
>CAZDGO010000560.1:0-1701 GCA_964504825.1 uncultured Gaiellales bacterium | reverse complement strand
CTCCCTTTTCCGGGCCGGAACGCGGCCCGCGGGACCGAACGGAGCACGACCCGACGCGAGCAACCCGTCCGAGCCGAAACCTCCGGAGTCCGCTGAATCTTAGTAGCGCCGCCCGCGACCGCTTCGGTCGGCGATTCTTGAACCACGGGCGCCCATCCTCGACGGCGGCTCCCGCGCCGAACGAACGTCAGGCGTCGCCGAGGATGTCCAGGTTCATCCGTCCGCTCACCACACGCACTACCTCTATCCCGCCTCGCATCGGCCGGTACAGGATCACGTACCCGCCGAGCGCGACCCCACGGACTTCCTTTTCTCGCGGGCTCCTTCGTCGGCCGATCCCCGGATGGTCCGCCAGCAGCAGGAACTGGTCGTGCAACCGTTCGAGAAACCGGTCTGCGCCGGCCGGGCTGTCCTGGGCAATGAACAGCCAGATGTCGTCCAGATCCGCCTCGGCCCTGCGCGTGACGCGAAAACGGGCCACTCAGGCGCTCTTCCGCCTGAGCATCTGGCGGCGCTTGGCCATCCCCCGTGCCCGGATCCTCCCGAAGAATGCCGGAAGGTCCTTCGCCTCCATCTCGATGAACTCTCCCCTATCCAGCTGGTCGAGCCCCACCCGGATCTGGCTGCGGAGTTCCCGGACCGCTGCCTTCCGCTCCCGGTCCCGCTCTTGAAGCGCCCGCAGCGCGTCCCGGACCACCTCGCTGTTGGTCGAATAGTCTCCCGAGGCGACCTTGGACGCGATGTACTTCTCGAGCTTGCCGGTGAGAGAGACGTTCATGCGACCATGATAGCAAGAAATGTCAGGATTTGCTACCCGGCTCTCCGCACTCCGGGCATACCAGGACCGAAAGTCCCCGGAGGTCGTACCCGCAATGGGGGCAAAGCCCCGAACGCGGTTCCTTTCCGGCATACCAGCTGGCCACGGACCACGCCACCCAGGGACCCGCTGCCATGCCCGCCCCCATCAAGGCAATCAGCCCAACCTGGTTCAGCCGATCATCGCCGGCGTAATAGCAGCCGTACTCCTCCAGCCACTTCCCGCCCAGATAGTGCTGCCGACATTGCTGGCACATGCATCCGTCGTAGCCGATCGCCCATGCGTAGGACGCTTGCAGCTGGCGTCCCCACATCCCGAGCGACGCCATGACACCCGCGAACACCAGGACACCCGCTCCCGCCACAGAGCAGATGCGCCCACCGCTGCCCAGCCTCCCTGGATGCCCGACACGCCGCGAAGTTGATTGGTGTGCGCCCATAGATGTATCTACGCAATCGTCCTATCCGGCGGCTCCAGTGGCAGCATCCGCGCCATCTCCATAAACCCCGCGTAGTTGCTCTTCAACTCCTCGACCGTGTCCCCCCCGAACTTGCCCATCACCGCCCGTGCGATCTCGAACGCCACCACGTTCTCCACCACCACGCTCGCCGCGCTCACCGCGCAGATGTCGCTCCGCTCGTACTGGCTCTGCTCCGCCTTCTTGGTGTTCAGGTCCACGCTCGGCAGACCTTGAAGCAAAGTCGATATCGGCTTCATCGCCGCCCGCACCACCACCGGCTGCCCGTTGGTCATCCCCCCCTCGGTCCCCCCCGCGTTGTTCGTATCCCTCACGAACCCCAGCCCCGCCGTGTCCTTCTTCGAAGCGTCGTACCGGATCGGATCATGCACCCTCGACCCCGGCCTCAGCGTCACGTCCCGCCCCA
>CAZDGO010000559.1:0-1720 GCA_964504825.1 uncultured Gaiellales bacterium | reverse complement strand
TTAGGATCCGGTGCCCGAAAGGGCGTGGGGGTTCAAATCCCCCCTCTCGCACCCCCTCTGACCTGCGGATCTTCTGTTCCTGAGCCAAGGCGGGCTGCGTCGAAACAGCCCGCCTTGCTCACACTTGCTCACACTCGCGGGAAGGGGAGGCCGTTGAGATGGCCCACCCTGGTCCACAGACCCACACGCGGTTGGCGAACTGGAGACCGCCTGCGGCTGGCAGTACCTTCGACAGATGCAACCGGTCGAGGATGCTTTCCTGATCGCCGAACGCGATCGACTTTGTGCAAGAGCTCGCGCGGTCGCCGGCACCGTTGAAGGTGATCATCGCCGGACCTGGAACCGGGAAGACCCACACCTTCAAGGAACTCCTCAGAGCACTCGCGGGGATCATCCACAGATCCTCCGCCTGGTGAATAGGGGCATCCGCCCTCAGCGGATTCCGAACCGAGCGAACCCTGCGTGGAGCTCGTGCACGACCACAGTCGCGTTCCCTAACATCTGGACCTTCTGTCGGATCTGCCCCACCAGGTCATCACTCGGCTTGCCGTAGACATCCCTCGTTGACAGCTTGATGAGCTCCACGAACTTGGGAAAAGCGGGGCCAGCCACCTTCATGTGGAACTCCATCGATGCGGAGTCAGTGTGAACCTGGACGACGGTCATCCGGGTGCCGCCCTCGTTGAGGTACACGTTGTAGGCGATCGGCCGGGGCTCATTCGACTCGACGAACTCGACCAAGTCGTTGATGGCCGTCTTGAGCTCCTCGAGCTTGCCCTCGCGGATCTCAGAGCTGTCGATGAAGACGATAAGCTCGGACATGCTGTCTCTCCATTCGCCGGGCGCGCGGCAGAGTACAAGAGCTGAACGCCGAGGGCGAGCTCCCCGAAGACTGGTAGCGGGAAGGACGGAGCGCCCGCAAGGACGGACGCGCCCGAGCCCGTCAGACGGAGTCCCAGACCACGGAGGCGACACTCACCGGGTCGGTGACACCCTTCAGCGAGGCCTCGCGGGGATCCGACGCCGGGGTGTCCCCGGCTTCGGCCAGCGTCTCGGTGGTGGCGACGATCTCCCCGTCCCCGGCCAGCGCCGCCACCCGCGCCGCCACGTGCACGGCCATGCCGCTGTAGTCGTCGCCTCGCCGGTTCGCTTCGGCAGCGTGCAGGCCGATGCGGACCGAGGGAGCGAACCCGCTGGTCCGGCGATGCTCCACGAGTGTCCGCTGGATCGCGATCGCGCAATCGATCCCCCGCCGGGCCGAGTCGAACGCTACGAAGAACCCGTCGCCGGTGGAGTTAACGACCTCGCCGCCGCTCCTCGCGAACAGGGTGCGTAGCGCGTCGTCGTGCCACTGCAGGAGGCGTTCCCAGGACTCGTTGCCCAGGAGCTCCGCCAGGTTCGTCGATCCCACGATATCCGTGAACATGAAGGTCTTCCGGATCTGTGTGGGGGCGGCTCTCCGTTCGGCCGCGGGCTGCATCGCCTTCTCCGCCTCCGCCGCGTCGAGCCTGGCCCCCAAGCGGACGAACTCATCGCGGGCGACGCCGAGTTCCAGGTCAGCCGCATCGTCGTCCATCGCGCGCAACGCCGACGCGAGCAGGACCCGGCCCCTCGCGACCTCGTAGGGGGCGGCGACCTCGCGCCAGTCACGGATCGCGGTCCGGATCTCCTGGGCGGCCAGGGCGTGGTCGCCTTCGGCCAGGAACACGCGTCCGAACGC
>CAZDGO010000558.1:0-1727 GCA_964504825.1 uncultured Gaiellales bacterium | reverse complement strand
CGGTGAGGAGTGGCACAAAGCCGGAACGAAGCTCAAAAAGCAGAACGTGTTCGACGACTTCATCGCCGCCGCCGAATGGCTGATCGCGAACAAGTACACACGCCCTGAAAAGCTGGCCATTCAGGGAGGAAGCAACGGCGGCCTTCTCGTGGGCGCGGCAATGACTCAGCGGCCCGAGCTCTTCGGCGCTGCGCTTCCGCAAGTCGGCGTGATGGACATGCTCCGCTTCCACCGGTTCACTGCGGGCCGCTTCTGGGTCGACGACTACGGGTCGGCCGACAACCCCGAAGAGTTCCGTGCGATCTACGCGTACTCGCCGTATCACAACCTCCGGAAGGGCAAGGACTACCCGGCCACGCTCGTGACGACCGCCGATCACGATGACCGCGTCGTGCCCGGGCACAGCTTCAAGTTCGCCGCAGCCCTGCAGGAGGCACATGCGGGATCGGAGCCGGTGCTCATCCGGATCGAGACCCGCGCCGGGCATGGCGCGGGCAAGCCGATCACCAAGTCGATCGAGGAGGTCGCCGATTTATGGGCGTTCCTGGTCGCGAACCTCGGCGTGAAGGTGCCGCGTTAGTCTGGGAGTGGCCAAGGGGCCAGGGGGCTAAGGGGCCAAGGCGTCGAGGGGATGATCGCACGCACAACGTCATCCTGAGCGAAGCGAAGGATCTCAGGATGCGATGCTCTCGTTCCCCTCGGCCCCTTAGCCCCTCGGCCCCTTGGCCCCTTCTGCTCAAATCCCCGTTACACTCTCGAGCATGGTCGAGACCTTCAGGCGGAGCTATCACATTTTCCGCGAATCCCTCGCCGTCCTCTCCAAAGACAAAGAGCTTCTGATCTTCCCCGTGCTCTCAGGCATCCTGACGATCCTCGCGTTCGGATCGATGGCCTTCGGTGGCTTCACCACCGGCTTTTTCGCGCGGATCGCTTCCAGCGACGAGCGCTCGCTCGAAGCGAACCTGCTCGGATATGCGGCGCTCTTCATCTGGTACTTCGTGAGCTGGTTCATCGTCATCTTCTTCAACGTCGCCATCATCCACTGCGCGAAGATCCGGATCGACGGCGGAGATCCGACCATCGCCGACGGTTTCCGCGCCGCCTCGCAACACCTCGGGCGAATCGTTACCTGGGCACTGATCTCCGCGACGGTCGGACTCATCCTCCGAGTCGTGGCCGAGCGCGGGAAGCTGATCGGCAGAATCGTTTCCGCGGTGCTGGGCGCGGCGTGGTCGATCGCGACATACTTCATCGTCCCGGTCATGATCTTCGAGAACCGATCGATCAAGGATTCCGTGCAACAGTCCACGCAGCTCATCCGGAAGACCTGGGGCGAGTCGCTCGTCGCCGCCGGCGGCATCGGGGCGTTCAGTTTCCTTCTCCTCCTGCCGTCGTTCGCCCTGCCCTTCATCGGCCTGGCCATCGGATTGAAGACGTTCGCGGCCCTGGCCCTGGTCATGGTCGTGTATTGGATCGTGCTCGCCGTGGTTACCTCCGCGCTCAGCGCGATCTTTCGCACGGGGCTTTACCTGTACGCAAGCGAGGGGCGGACACCTCCGGGATTCAACCCCGAGTACGTGCAGCACGCGTTTGCGGCCAAGGGGGCCAAGAGAGCGGTGTAATCGAGACCGCATCGACGTAGCGCCTTGGCCCCTTGGCCCCTTCCTCTGCTTTACAATACCCGCCGTGTTCTGTCCTGCATGTGGAGTGAAGAACGAGCCCGGGAC
>CAZDGO010000557.1:0-1728 GCA_964504825.1 uncultured Gaiellales bacterium | reverse complement strand
TCAAGGGGGTCTGCAAGAACGGGTCGGTGCAAGCGGGCGGGCACATGGGATCGGCGCTCGACCATGCTGATATCCGCGGATTTGAACCGCACATCTCGGTCCTGCCGGAGCCTGCCTCCCACTAGGTGCGCGCTTACTCATGTCGCATAACGTTTGCGAGGATCTCTCCGGTTCTCTGTCGCCCGCCCGCGTGCATGACGTGTGTCTACGCCCCCGTGTTCCCGGTCATCGCACCCCACACGAAGCCCGAGAGTTCGCGCGCCACGGCGACGACCGCCTTGTTGGGCCCCTTCCTGGCGGCGAGCTTGCGGTAGGTGGCGTTGAGGCGACACTGCGCCGCCCAGGAGTAGGTCGCGATCTCGGGTGGCTGTCCTTCCAGGCGCTTGGCGTGGGCGCCGCGTACCGCCGGTGCGTGCCGATAGGCCCAGGCGGCTTCCACGAGCACTCGCCTGATGTGGCAGTTGCCGGTCTTGGTGATCGAGCCCTGGTGCCGCGAGGCCCCGCTCGAGTGCTCTGAGGGCACAAGCCCGGTGAACGCCATGTACGCCGACGCCGAGCCGAAGCGACGGAAGTCGCACGTCTCGGTCAGTATCGTCACCGCCGAGAGCGTGTCGATGCCGCGGAACGTGCGTAGGCGTGCGACCCCGTCAGCAAGCGGGTCAGCCGAGGCGAGCTGCTCGATCTGCTTGGTCGACGGCGCAAAGCTGGAAGTCACGCACGAAGTAGGCGCCGAGGAGGTGCTCGAAGGCGGCCTGAGCCGCCGGCTGGTCGAAACGCAGGGCACGCACCCACACCTCGAAGCGGGTGCTCCACCTCGCGCTGGGTGCCGGATAGCGCTTGCCGTAGCGCAGCAGGAAGCTCCTGATCCGCTGGCGGGCGATTCTTCTGTCGGATTTCAGGTCCTCGCGTGCGCGGATCAGGTCACGCACGGCCTCCTCTGTGGGTGTCGGAACGCGTACGGCTGTGAGCTCACCGGCGCGATGCAGCCGAGCCAGGTTGCGTGCATCGACGCGATCGGTCTTGACGCGCACGCCCGAGCGCTTGGGGATTAGCGAGGGGGCGATCACGTCGCAGTCGATGCCGAGTGAGGTGATGAGTCGGTGGGTGTCGTAGCCTGTCGGCCCGGCCTCGTAGCATGTCGTGAGCAGTGACGGATCGGGGTAGCGCGAAAGGAGTCTGCGGACAGCCTCGGGGGTGTTTGGGATCACCCGTTCGTCGCAGTCGACGCCTCCGGGGCGCAGCACGGCCACCGCGATCGTATCCTTGTGCACGTCAAGTCCGATGTGGGTAAGCTGTTGCATGGTCGGTCCCTCCGTGTATCGGCACCGCGGGCCTGTTCCCGCGGATGATCCACGTTATCGCGGATTGGGCCGGCCATCTCACAGTGACTAGGTCCAACTACCAGATGGTTGCGCCGGGAGGGGCCGTGAATCCAGGTTGTGTCTTGTTCGACTGGCGCGACACTCTCATGGTCGACTTCCCGGAGTTGACCGGCCCCATGGCGGAGTGGCCGCGCGTCGAGGCGGTCAAGCACGCACGCGAGACGCTTGAGGAACTGCGCTGTCGCGGCTGGCGGCTGGCTCTCGCCACCAACGCCGCGGACTCGGACGAGGCCGGCATCCGCGCTGCGCTGGCGCGCGTGGGGCTCGATGGGTTCATCGAGCGCATCTACTGCTTTCGCGGCGTCGGGCACAGCAAACCGTCCCGGCAGTTTTTCGCGTTCATCGA
>CAZDGO010000556.1:0-1731 GCA_964504825.1 uncultured Gaiellales bacterium | reverse complement strand
GGGGGAGACCCCTCAGCCCCGAAGGACGAGCTAGAAATCCATGGGGAAGACCGCGTTGGCCCACACGGCGGTTATGAAGGTCTCGCACTCGCACGCGAAGGCTTGCTGATCCAGCTGGTCGATCGCCTCGAGCAGGCACTGGAAGCCGTGCTCCAATTGATAGGAGAATTCGTTGACGTCTTCCTGGCCGAGTGCCAGGTCATAGAAGGCGTAGCATTCCGGGCAGCGCATGGACACCTGCCAGCGTTGTGCCTCCACATGCACCCAATCGGTGGGTTGAACAAGCGACGATCCGCAGGTTCGGCAGATATGGGCGGCCTGCTGCTTGTTGATCGGCTCCGGCACCGTGCCACTCCCGGCGCGTCGTTTCTTGGGCTTACTCCCCCTATCGGCCGGCAAGGGCGGCTGGTTTAGCGCCTCGTTGCAGGCATGGAATGTGGGTCGCTGTGAGCTTGCGTGGGGGGGCGGGTGCTGGGGTAGACTTGACGGTCCCCGGATCGTTGCGCTTGGGCCCTTCTGGGGTGCGCGGGGGATGTGCCGACCTTTGTTGGGAGGGTAGATTGGTGGGGATGAGCCGCGCGCTGGCCAGAGCCTTGTCCGCCCGAGTGCGCGGCGAGGTGCGGTTCGACGACGGCAGCCGGGCACTCTACGCCACCGACTCGTCGAACTACCGGCAGGTGCCGGTGGGGGTGGTGATTCCTCGCGACGCCGACGACGTGGGGGAAGCCGTCGTGGTGTGCCGCGAGCACAAGGTGCCCATCCTTGCCCGGGGCGCGGGCACAAGTCTGGCGGGCCAGGCCTGCAACGTGGCCGTGGTCTTCGACTTCTCCAAGTACATGCACCACATCCGCGAACTCGACCCGGTACGGCGGATCGCCCGCGTGCAGCCCGGCGTGGTGCTCGACGACCTGCGAGACGCCGCCGAGAAGCACCACCTCACCTTCGGCCCCGACCCCTCCACGCACGACCGGTGCACCATGGGCGGGATGATCGGCAACGACTCCTGCGGGGTCCACTCGGTGATGGCCGGCAAGACGGTGCATAACGTCATCGAGCTGGAGGTGCTCACCTACGACGGCCTGCGTCTGCGCGTGGGCCCCACCAGTGACGAGGAGCTTGCCGCCATCATCGCCAAAGGCGACCGTCGCGGTCATATCTATGCCGGTCTCAAGAGGGTGCGCGACCGCTATGCCGCGGTGATCCGCGAGCGCTACCCCGATATCCCCCGGCGCGTGTCGGGCTACGGCCTCGATCAGCTACTCCCGGAGAACGGCTTCAACGTGGCGCGGGCGCTGGTCGGCAGTGAGAACAACTGCGTGATCGTGCTGGAGGCGACACTGCGTCTGGTGCATAGTCCGCCTGCGCGTTCCACGCTCGTCCTCGGATATCCTGACATGCCGAGCGCCTCCCGCCACGTCTCCACGGTGCTCGCTCACGGGGTCATCGGTCTGGAAGCCATCGACGACGTGATCATGGCCAACATCCGGGAGAAGCGTCTCGCCGATAAGAAGGATGCGCTCATGCCCCCCGGGGGCGGCTGGTTGCTGGCCGAATTCGGAGCCGACACCCGCAAAGACGCCGACGCGTTGGCGAGGGCGCTCATGGCGGCGCTTCGAAAAGAACCGGATCCCCCCACGATGCGCTTCCACAAAGATCCGGCGGACAGCAAGCTGGTGTGGGCCATCCGCGAGGCGGGGCTGGCGGCAGCCGCCCGCGGCGCCGGCGACGAGC
>CAZDGO010000555.1:0-1734 GCA_964504825.1 uncultured Gaiellales bacterium | reverse complement strand
CGGAGAGGGGGGGATTCGAACCCCCGGTACCTCTTGCGAGGCACAACGGTTTTCGAGACCGCCGCATTCAACCGCTCTGCCACCTCTCCGCGAGTGGCGCCGGCGGCCGGGCCGCTGCGAGCGCTGCAGGCAGTATAGCCAGCCGGAGCGCCCGGGCAAAGACGCCTACGCAGATGTGTACCCGATTCGTCGCATCCGCGCCGCCTGCCAAGGCTGAGTGGCCAAGGCTGAGGCAGGCACTACGAAGGTCATCGACGCCGGGAGGTTCGGGCCCTAGGTGGAATCTGAAGAGGGTGCACCCGGCCCCGAGATCGTCAGGTGCCTGGGGTCTCTCCAGGTCCATCGCCCCGAGTGGACGCGTTCGACGAGTAACGCCCGCACTCCGTCGGTGATGGCCTGCCATTCCTCGTCGGTTCGCGGCCGATGGGTGCGCAGTGTCCGGGGGTCAGCCGGCGCATCATTTTGCGCAGAGGAGCCCGTCGGCCGGAAGTCCCGAGTGAGGATGGCCAGCTGCATCGGGCGGATGCGGTCACGAACGTGCTGCCAGTCATCGAGATCGACGCGGCGGCTCACGCCTTCCTCCTAAGGATGCCCTCCAGCCGCTCTGCCACTTCCATCTCTGCCGCCCGGCCCCGAAGGTAGTCGACGTCAAGGTCGTCCTCGTGCGCGGTCGTCAGTACCTCTGCCCAGCGGCAGTCGTTCTCGGACGACCAGTGTACGCAGGCGGCCAGCCTGTCGACGATGACGTCCTCCAGTCCGAGGACGTACGCAGTGCTGCCCGCGACTCGTACCTCGGTGAGACGGTCTCGCTGCCCGGGAGCCAGCCGGCTGCTCGGCGCCTCAACCACGAGGCCCAGGTCTTCGCGGACCCAGTGACGCCCTCGTCGCTCGAATCCCCAGCTCCCAAGGATCTCGTCCAAGGGTTCTGATGCGCTGACCACGCCGATGTCGACGGTGGCGTAGCCACCGGCCGAGTAGAACTCCACCGCGTGTCCTCCCACGATCACCGGAGGCAGCCAACCGCGGTTCTCGCATGCCGTTGTCAACCGGGCCACAAAGGCGAGGCGTTGCTCGAGGGGGTTGGTGAACATCGAAAGGAACCGTGCCAACTCGCCGGCGTCGGCTGCGGGAGGGGCGCCGCTCGCGGGGACCATGCCGGTGGGCACTCGCACTTGTGCCTGCAACCACGAATCGATATCGGTGGGCCGGAAGCGCCAGCGACCACCCATACGGATGCTTGGCATGCGCCCATCCCGGGCCATCTGGTAGACAGTGCGGACCGACAGCCCCAGGCGACCGGCCGTCTTCTTGACATCCCACAGTTCTTCCACGCTGATAAACTAGCATGATGAGGCAAGAATGAGCAAATAGAGGTAGATGGCGTGCTACACGGCTAGCGCATGTTCTCGCGGTCGGAGTACATCCCCGCGTCTTGCGGACATGCTCGGTGGTCTCCCGCCGGCCCTACCGGCGGTTTGCGAAGAAACCTTTCATTATTGTTCTGGACTCTTCCGCCAACAGGCCACCGCTAACTCCGACGCGGTGATTGAGGGCGGCGTGGCCGGTCAGATCCAGCACTGAGCCGGCGGCTCCCGCCTTGGGGTCGGGAGCGCCGTAGACCAGACGGGCGACGCGGGCCTGCACAAGGGCGCCGGCGCACATGGGGCAGGGCTCCAGGGTGACGTAGAGGGTGGCGTCGAGCACGCGCCATCCCCCCAGGACCGCGGCGGCGTC
>CAZDGO010000554.1:0-1738 GCA_964504825.1 uncultured Gaiellales bacterium | reverse complement strand
GAACATATGCCCAACCTCATCAATCACTACTCCCGACGACCGGCGGCGCCACGGCGACCACTGCCGGCGTGACCACGACCGCCGGTGCGCCGGCGGGCCGTGAGATCAAGATCGGCTATGTGAGCCCACAAACGGGCCCGCTTGCCGGCTTTGGTGAAGCCGACAACTTCATCCTCGAAGGTGTGAAGGCTGCTTTCGCCTCCGGCATCGCCGTGGGTGGCAAGAATCATCCGGTGACCATCGTGGTGAAAGACAGCCAGTCCAACCCGGACCGCGCGGCGACGGTGGCCGGTGACCTTATCCTCAACGATAGCGTCGACCTCATGCTGGTAGCCTCGACGCCGGAGACCGCCAACCCAGTGTCCGACCAGTGCGAGGCGAACGGCGTGCCCTGCGTCTCCACCGTGGTGCCGTGGCAGCCGTGGTTCTTCGGTCGCAAGGGCGACCCGGCCAAGGGCTTCCAGTGGACGTACCACTTCTTCTGGGGTCTCGAGGACATCATCGCCGTGTTCACCAACATGTGGGGCACCGTGCCCAACAACAAGGTCGTCGCCGGCCTGTGGCCGAACGACGGTGACGGCAACGCCTGGGGCGACGCCAAATTGGGCTTCCCCCCCGAATTGACCAAGCAAGGCTACAAGATCGTCGACCCCGGTCGCTACCCGAACGCGACGGAAGACTTTTCGGCGCAGATCAGCCAGTTCAAGCAGGCGGGAGCGGACATCGTCACCGGTGTGCCCATCCCGCCCGACTGGACGACCTTCTGGAAGCTGGCTTCTCAGCAGGGCTTCAAGCCCAAGATCGCCTCGATCGGTAAGGCTCTGCTCTTCCCAGCCGCGGTCGAGGCGCTCGGCGACCTCGGCGACGGCATGTCCACCGAAGTATGGTGGAGTCCGACCCATCCCTTCTCTTCGTCGCTCACAGGGGACAGCTCGCAGGAGCTGGCGGAGGCATATACCGCGGCCACGACCAAGCAGTGGACGCAGCCGCTCGGCTTCGCCCACGCACTATTCGAAGTCGCCGCCGACGTGTTCAAGCGCACGCAAGACATCGATAGCCGGGATTCGGTGGTCGAAGCCTTGAAGACCACCAACATCAAGAGCATCGTCGGTTCCATCGACTTCACGGCCAAGGGCCCGGTGCCGAACGTCTCCAAGACACCACTGGTGGGCGGACAGTGGGGCAAGGGCACCGACTTCAAGTACGAGATGGTGATCGTCGAGAACAAACTCGCGCCTGAGATCCCAACGGCCGGCACGCTGCGGCCGATTCCGTACGCCTAATAGACGGACAGCGGTACCTGCAGTGACGCCATCACGACAACGGGGGATCGGCCGCCGATGACGGCGATCCTGGAGCTCGACGCGGTTTCGAAGTCATACGGCGCCATCAAAGTGGTCGACGAACTCAGTGTCTCCCTGCAAACCGGGGAGGCGCTGGGGGTCGAGGTTCATTCGGCGGTCTTCGACCAGGTCCGGACCTGCGACAACCATTGCGAGTTCTGCTTCATCTACCAGCTGCCGAAAGGCATGCGCCGTTCGCTCTACCTGAAGGACGACGACTACCGGCTGTCGTTCCTCTACGGGAACTACACGACGTTGACTCGATTCACCGAGGCCGATCTCGAACGGGTGCTCACCGAAGGGCTCAGCCCCTTGAACGTGAGCATCCACGCCACCGACCCGGCGGTGCGCACCCGCATGCTGCGCAACCCCCGCGGTGCGACCAGCTTGCGCTG
>CAZDGO010000553.1:0-1743 GCA_964504825.1 uncultured Gaiellales bacterium | reverse complement strand
GTCGGCCGCGCCCGAGAGCACGTTCACCCGGCCCTCGCGCATGAGCTGCACCACCGCTCCCGAAGCCAGGTGGGCCATGTTGGCGACGCCGGAAGGCCAGGCCGAGCCGGCGAGGCCGATGCCCCGCCCGAAGGGGAGCTTGCCCCGCTTCTCCTTCCAACCGATAGCTTTGGCTGCCTCTTCCACCGACTCGGCGAAACCGCAGGTGTTGATAACAAAACCGGCGGCGTGAGGCTCTCCGGCTTTGATCGCGTTCAAGAGACGCATCTCGACCGGATCCACACCGATGCGCTTGGCGATGAGGTCCACCTGACGCTCGATGGCGAAGCGCGGCTGGGGCACGCCGTGACCTCGCATGGCGCCGCCCACCGGCTTGTTGGTATAGATATGGTGGCCGTCGTAGACGAGGTTCTCGATCTTGTAGGGGATCATGACGAAAAAGCACGAAAGCGCGATCATGAGCGGAGCCGTGGAGTTGTAGGCGCCGCCGTCGGCGTGGGCGGTGATGTGCTGGGCCAGAATCTTGCCGCGCTTGTTCACGCCGGTCTTCACGGTCAGATACATGGGGTGACGCTGCCGGGTCATCTGGAAGACTTCTTCCCGGTCGTAGATGAACTTGACCGGCCGGCCGAGCTCGCGGGCGAACCAACAGGCACAGAAGTCCTTGGCGAACATGTCGAGCTTCTGTCCGAAGCCACCGCCCACCTTGGGCTTGATGACCCGGACCTTGTTCTCGGGCACACCCATGGTGGTGGCCAAGTTCCGCTTCAGGAAGTAGGGAATCTGGGTGCTGGTCCAGATGGTGAAGTCGCCGTTCAGGGGGTCGTACTGGGCCATGGCCGCGTGCGGCTCCATGGGAGCGTGGTTCACGGCCTGCGAATAGAAGGAGTCCTCGAAGACGAACGCGGAGGCCGCGAAGCCCTTCTCGACGTCGCCGAACTCCTTGTGGATCGAGACGCTCGTGTTGTTCGGGTGCCGGTCGTGGATGACCGGAGCCCCTTCCTTGATCGCCTCGAGCGGATCGAACACGGCCGGGAGTTCCTCGTACTCTACGCGCACGAGGCGCGCCGCCCGTTCCGCGGTCTCGGGGTCGATCGCCACCACGGCCGCCACTTCATCGCCGATGTAGCGCACTTTGTCCTTCGCCAGGGCATACTCGTCCTTGGCCTTCGGCACGATGCCGTAGACCTGGTCGGGGATATCCCGGCCCGTCAGCACACCCTTCACCCCGAGGAGGGCTTCAGCCGCGGACGTATCGATGGAGACGATCCGGCCGTGGGCGACGGTCGAGCGCACCAGGCGCCCGTAGAGCATGCCCGGAAGCATGAGGTCATCGGTGAATTGGGCCTGGCCGGTGACCTTGAGGGCCGCGTCGTGCATGGGCACCCGCCGGCCGACCACGTTGAGCGTCTTCACGCCGCACCTCCCGGGGTGACCGGGACGAGGTCCGCGGTCTCGGGGGCGGCGGCGACCACGGCCTCTACCGCTTCCACGATCTTGGCATAGCCGGTACAGCGGCAGAGATTGCCCGCCAGCGCACGCTTGATCTCGGCGCGATCGGGGCGAGGGTTATCGGCCAGAAGCGCCGTGGCGCTCATCAGGAAACCGGGGGAGCAGAAACCGCACTGCACCGCGCCGTGGTCTACAAAGGCCCGCTGAAGTGGGGAGAGCTCCCCGCGAATGGAGAGGCCCTCGATCGTGCGGATATCACTGCCTTCGACGGCAACGGCGAGGGTGAGGCAG
>CAZDGO010000552.1:0-1745 GCA_964504825.1 uncultured Gaiellales bacterium | reverse complement strand
GCATGCCCTTCATGTCGCGCGCCTTCGCCACTTTACGGGCGAGGTCGTCGGGATATGCCACCGTTGCCGTAGCCATGTAGGGGATGCGGTGGGCGGCCATGATCTCGGCGATGTCCTTCTTGTGCGTCTGCTTCCCCCCGGGCGTAGACGTGGTGTGGGCGAGGTAGGGCGTCGAGGAACTCTTTTGCGTCCCGGTGTTCATGTAGCCCTCGTTGTCCAGGCACACGTAGACAATGTCTTCGTTGCGTTCGGCCGCTCCGGACAGAGCCTGGAAGCCGATATCGTACGTACCGCCGTCGCCGGCGATCACCACGACATTCACGTCGGTCTTGCCGCGGCGGTCCAGCGCCCGCTTGATGCCGGCCGCCGATGCGGCGCCCGTCTCCAAAGTGGAGTGGAAGGCGGGTATCCCGAACGAACTGACCGGCTGCGCCCCCGCGATGGTGGCGATGCACGACGGCGGCGTCACCGCTATGGTCTTGGGCCCCATCGTGTTCAAGATGTAGCGGATGGCTAGGGCCTCGCCACAGCCGGGACACGCGCTGTGCCCGGAGCTGAAGACTGTCGCCTCCCCGATCTCGTAGTTCGGCTCGGGCTCGTAGAACCGTTCTTGCATCGCGCTCACCTCTGCCACACCGATCCGGCGACCGGGTCGACGACGCAGGCCTTCTCGACCATCTCGCGGATCATACGCACGGGAACGTTCACGCCCCCCACACCGGCCAGGTAGCCATGTACCAGTGGCGGATCCTTCATGCCATAGAGGGCCGCTTTCAGCTCCTGGTGGAGACACCCGCCGACCCCGGGCATGTAGTTGCGCTCCATAACCACCAGACGCGACGCCCCGGCGACGGCCTCCCGCACCGCCTCTATGGGGAAGGGACGGAAGAGCTTCACCTTCACCAAGCCGATCTTCCTGCCTTCGGCCCGCAACTCGTCGACCGCCACCCGAGCCGTGCCGCACATGGAACCGAAGGCCACGATAGCCGTCTCCGCATCGTCCATGTGATAACGCTCCACGATGCCATAGCCCCGCCCGAAGATCTCCTTGTAGTCGGCGTCCGCCTGAACGGCGGCCGCGGGAACGCGCGCCAGGGTCTCGTCCATGTCCTTGCGGTGCCGGTAGTACATGTCCTGGTTCACCGGGTTGCCGAACGACCTCCCGACCTCGTCGTCCAACATGAACGGAGGGTCGAACGGGGGCAGATATCGGTCGACCGCGTCCTGCGCGGGCACGATGATCGGCTCCAGGGAGTGCGAGATATAGAAGGCCTCGTAGACCACCATCACCGGCAGTAGATGCTGTTCCGCCACCTTGAACGCTTGGATCACCGTGTCGAGTGCCTCCTGGCCGTTCTCCGCGTAGTACTGGATCCAGCCGGTATCGCGCTGAGACAGACTGTCCGTCTGATCCGGCCAGAAGCCCCAGGGCGCTCCGACCGTGCGGTTGACCTCGACCATCACTATGGGAGTCCGAGACCCGGCGGCGAAGTGCAGCATCTCGTGCATGAGCAGCAGCCCCTGCGACGCCGTGGCTGTAAAGACCCGCACCCCGGTGAGCGACGCGGTGATGCAGGCCGACATGGCCGAGTGCTCCGATTCAGCCGTCATGAGATCCACATCGAACTGGCCGGATAGCTGCAGCTCGCTTATCTTCTCCGCGATAGGCGTCTGCGGGGTGATGGGGTAAATGGGCACGACCTGGGGTCGGCAGAGCATGGCCGCGTAGGCGGCGGCATAGTTGC
>CAZDGO010000551.1:0-1748 GCA_964504825.1 uncultured Gaiellales bacterium | reverse complement strand
ACGGGGAAGGGCCGTAATTGATAGGTAAGATCTTTGGCGGCGGCTCAGTCGGCGACGGGTGAGAGCTCTAGCTACAGCTTGCCCGGAAATTCCCCGCGTTCTCCTCGGGAGTGAATGTCAGACCCTCATGCGAGGGTGCTCATCGAGACGTGAAGCTCGAGGAGACCACGCATGGCCACGCCGCGACGACAGCGAAGCCGCCAGGGGGAGCTCTTTGCGCGATCGACGAAGTCGACGATCGCGCTCGACGAGAACCACCGCCTGGTGCTGATGACGCACGAGATCGACTGGACGGAGTTGCAGGAGCTCGTCCAGGCGATCCGGATGAGCAAGCTAAAGAGCGAGGCGGGGCGTCCGCCGCATCTGCGGGCGCTCATTGGGGCGCTGGTGTTCCGGGCTCAGCGTCACAGGTCGTATCGGGAGACGGAGGAGCAGATCCGGCACTACGCGCCGGCGCGGTACCTGTGCGGCTTGACGGAGACCGAGTGGACGCCGGACGCGAACACGATCGAGGACTTCGAGAAGCTCCTGGGGGAGGACGGGATCCGGAAGGTCAACGAGTACGTGGTGAAGTGGGGGGTCGAGGAGAAACTGGCCGATCCGACAGTGGTGGTCGCGGACACGACGGCGCAGGAAGCGGCCATTCCACATCCGAACGAGATGGGCTTGATGGCCTCGTTCGTGACAGCGGTGGTGGCGGCGAGCAAGAAGGTGGGGCCCGCGCTGAAGGCGTTCGTCGAGAAGGCGGCGACCTACTTCGCGGCAGCGAAGCGCAAGGTTCGAGAGTACCGCCTGTTCGCGAAGGAGAAAACGAAGGCGGTCAAGGACAAGATGGTCGCCGAGATGACGACCATCGTCGAGAAGGCGAACGGGGTGCTTGGTCAGGCGCTGAGCCACGGTGCAGAAGCATCGGCTCGGCTGCGCAGGTACAGGAAGGTGGCCTGGTCGAAGCTGGTGCACGTGCACGAGACGATGGGGAAGCTGGTGCCTCAGATCCGGTACTGGCTGAAGACAGGGTACGTAGCAGCGAACAAGATCATCAGCCTGCAGATCCCCGAGCTGTACGCGATCGTGCGAGGCAAGGTCGGCAAGACGGTGGAGTTCGGCCTGAACTGGGGCATCACGCGACTACGCGGTGGGTTCCTGATGGCGACGCTGGGGGCGGACAAGCGGGAGCTCCACGACCAGCGATTCGCGGTGCGCGCAGTGAAGGACCACATCGCGAAGTTCGGCAAGGCACCCCGAGCGTACGCCTACGATCGCGGAGGCTGGAGCGAAGCGAACGTGGAGGAGCTCAAGCGGCTTGGTGTGCGGGACATCGGTCTATCCCCGCGCGGGCGAGCCCACTGGCGCGTGAAGGGCAAGGTCAAGGAGCGGCTGGTCTCGGAGCGGGCACAAGTCGAGGGTGGGATCGGGACAGTAAAGTGCCCAAAGTACGGGTTCAACAAACCGGCTGCGCGGAGCGCCGCCACTATGGGTGCTTGCGGCCAGCGAGCTGTCCTGGGCTTCAACCTCAACAAGCTGATTCGCGGGATCGCAGCGAAGCGGGAGATGGTGCTGGTCGGGTAGGATGTGATCAGCGGCCAGGTTGGCTCCCCCCGCGTGGGGGTCACGCACCGGGCGAGGGGCACTGCCGTTGCCCCCACGCGGGGGGAGCCAACTTCACTCGCCCGAATTTCCGGGCAAGCTGTAGCTAGGCGGCTCTTGGCGCGGGGGTGAAAGCGGTACTCCCGACGGAGTGGCCGAGG
>CAZDGO010000550.1:0-1750 GCA_964504825.1 uncultured Gaiellales bacterium | reverse complement strand
CGACGGTGTGCTTCTGATTCTCGAGCGCCTTGATCTTCTGGTTGACGTGCTCGGCGAGCGCGTTCAGCGCCGCCATGCGCTCCTCGGTCGTCTTGCTCATCTCCTGGAGCTGCGCCAGGGGGCCGAGCTTTTTCTCGACCTCCTTCACCATCTCGATCGATGTGTTCGCTTCGTCGTGGGTCTCGCGCGACACTTCCCGAAGCCGGGTCACGTCCTGGGCGATCTGCGTGGAGAGCACCCGGAGCTGCTCGAACTCCCCCTTCAGGGTGTCGGTCCGCTCGGTGGACTCCCGGACCGCCGTCTGCGACTGCCGGAGGTGCTCGCGGAGCTCCTCGAGCGCCGCCTGCTCTTTCTTGAGCGCATCCAGGCTGGCGCGCGTCTGCAGTGCCTGCGACGACAGGCTCTGCATCGCCTGCTTCTGCTTCTGGAGCTCGCCGTCTGGGGCCGTCAGCTTGATGGTGTCCTGCTCCGCCCTCGCGACCGCCTCCGCGAGGGTCTTGATGCGGGCGTCGATCGTCTCCAGCTCCTTCGCCCGGGTGTCGGCCTTGGCAAGCCGGTCCGTGACCTCGTCGAGCCGGGTGTGGGCCTTCCCCGCCTTTTCTTCGACCTCCTGCATCGACTTGCCGGCCGTGGCCAGCTTGGCGCTATGGAGCTGGATCTGCGTGAGCATGGTGCTGAGGGCCGCCCGTTCTTCGCGGGACGTGCCAATCAGAGCCTCGAGCTCTTCAGCCTGCTGTCGTACAGGCTTGTTCCCGGAACCGCCCATTTTTTTGAATGAGTCGAGCATACCCGTGTCCCTCGAGGCTGGCGTCAGCGGCGCCTGAAAACGTTGAGTTGTGCCCGCAAGCATAGCTCTGGGCTGGACTTAACGCAAGTATCGGCTCGAGCGTGGGAATCCTTAGAGGGGACGCGATACTGACGGTGGAAGTTGTGAATTGAGAATTGTGAGTTACCGGCAACCGACTGAGGCCGGGCCGTACGGACGACTTGCGGCCCCGTGCCCCCCAATTCACAACTCACAATTCACTCAGTCGGCGGCTGCGAGAATTTCGAGTTGGAAGCTGCTGAAATCGTCCGGCCGGGCGCCCCGGGCTCGATGCCCTCAATTCACAATTCACAATTCACAATTTCTACGAGTGTCCCAGCTTCACGACCTTGAGCAGGTAGTCGAACGCCGAGACGACCGTGATGACGAGCGAGGCGTAGACCATCAGGGTGATGACGGGGGACGTTACCCCCAGGTAGTTGAAGTACAGGGTGATCACGCCGGACATGATGTAGGTCGCGGTCGCGATCTTGCCAAAAATCGATGGCCTGAAGGTACGCGGTCCGACCGCCAGGTTCACGACCGCCACGGTCAGCACGATGGCGATGTCGCGGCTGAGAACGAGGACGGTGAACCAGAGGGGCAGCCGGTTGGCGGACCCGATGTCGGGGAGCGTCAACATGACGAACATGGTGACCAGCAACAACTTGTCGGCCATCGGATCGAGCCAGGCGCCGAGCGTTGTCTTCTGCCCCGTCCTCCGGGCGATGAGGCCGTCGAACAAATCCGTCACCGCGGCGGCAAGGAACGTTGTCAACGCCCAGCCGCGGTACCCATAGAGGAGGAGAATCGCGAAGGGGGGGATCAACAGCATCCGAAGCAGCGTGAGCTGATTGGCGGCTGTGAGGTTCATCGCGGCTTACGCCCGGAGAGCTCTTCGAGCTTCTTGACGGCGGCAAGCGCCTCGGCGCCGGTGATGGGCCG
>CAZDGO010000549.1:0-1750 GCA_964504825.1 uncultured Gaiellales bacterium | reverse complement strand
GGCAAAGCGCCGAACGACCGCAGCTCCAGCGTCGGCTTGCGGTGCGCCAAATAGCACCTGGAATCAGAAAGCAATAGAACGTCTTGTCGCGGGAGACCGAACATGAAGACTCGCCTGCTTGCCCATCCGCTGGTCGCCGTCGTGATAGCTCTCGGCCTGATCGCCGGCCCGAGCGGCGCGGTCGCCGATGACTCGCTCCAGAAAGTCCTCGACAACGGCGTGTTGCGCGTCGGCGCCGAGCCCGGCACGCCGCCCATGCTGTTCAAGAACGGCCCGCGCTACGACGGCTTCGACTGGGCGATCGCCAACGCCATCGCCAAGCGCATCGGAGTCGACAGCGTCGTCATCGTCGCGGGCAAGTACAGCGAGCTCCCCGGCCGCCTGATCGAGGGCAAGTTCGACACCATCGTCAGCGGCTACACCGCCGACGACTCCATCGCCGGCGTCGACTGGTCGGACTCCTACCTCGACTACGGCCTGTGCCTGATCGTGCGCAAGGGCAGCCCGATCCGCAGCGTCTCCGATCTCGCCGGCAAGGTCGTCGGCATCTTCAACGACCCCGCCGCCGAGGAGGAAGTGAAGCGCCTCGCGCGCGGCTACAAGGACCTCCAGAAGTTCGAGGACGGTTACTTCGAGCTGCTCGACCAGGGCAAGCTCGACGCCTTCATCTACGACTTCCCGTACGCCCAGGAAGAGATCAAGCCCTTCGGTGGACGTCTCGAGATCGTCGAGTTCAACCTCACCGCGTCCACCTACAACGTGGGCGTGCGACGCGGCTCCACCAGCCTGCTCAAGGTCATCAACGCCGCGATCAAGGAGCTCCGCAACTCCAACGAGTACGGCCAGATCGTCCGCCGCTACCTGGGCGGCGCCGGCCCGGCCAAGATCACCACGGTCAAAGCCGGCGAGAGCGTCCACACCGTGAAATCCGGCGACACCCTCTCCGGAATCGCCCGCGACAAGCTGGGCAAGACCTCGCGCTGGCCGGAGATCTGGGAGCTCAACAAGGGCCGGATCGCGAATCCGAATCTGATCGAGATCGGGTGGGAGTTGCTGCTGCCGGCTAAATAGGGGGCACGGCGGGCTCGTTCTCGACGAGGAGGGCTGTTTCTTGAAGGTGCTGGCGCATCCCCAGGTGCTCTCCCTCACCCCCGACCCCTCTCCCCCAGGGAGAGGGGCGGAAGCGTGAGTCTGGCGCGACTGAAGGCTCTTGTGGTTGGCGCGCGAGAAGCGCGTCGCGATCCGACAGCCGCGGAGAAAATCGTCTGGCAGCTCCTTCGAGGCCGTTCGCTACGCCGGTTCAAGTTCCGCAGGCAGGTTCCCTGCGATCGATTCGTCCTGGACTTCTATTGTCAGGAGCTGCACCTAGCTCTCGAGATCGACGGCGAGGTTCACGATAGCGAGGCTCAACGCGAGCGCGACGCGGAGCGTACGCTCAGGCTGAACCAGCTCGGTATCGCTGTTGTGCGCTTCCGGAACGAAGACATCGTCGCTTTGCAGAGCCTGACCTTGCGCAGGATCGAGGAGGCCGCCGCCGCACAGCAAGCTCGCACCAGCGCTTCCGCCCCTCTCCCTGGGGGAGAGGGGTAGGGGGTGAGGGAGAGCACCCCGGCACTTCTCGATCGCGGGATCGGAGCCGGAGGCTCCTTGCAAGCGGTGGCCGCCCGCGAAAGGGCGTTGGCGAATCAGGCGTCCGGCGCATCCCCAGGTGCTCTCCCTCACCCCCGACCCCTCTCCCCCAGGGAGAGGG
>CAZDGO010000548.1:0-1751 GCA_964504825.1 uncultured Gaiellales bacterium | reverse complement strand
CCCTCACCGCGGCGCCAGCATGTTCTTCGGCCGCAACGAGGAAGACGGGCTGCGCTGCGTCTACCACGGCTGGAAGTTCAATGGCGCGGGCGCCTGCACCGACATGCCGTCTGAGCCCGCCGAGAGCAACTTCAAGAACAAAGTGCGCGCCACGGCGTACCCCACGCATGAGCGCAACGGCATTATCTGGGCCTACATGGGACCGCGTGAGGTACCGCCACCCCTGCCGGACATCGAAGCCAACATCCTCAACCAGGACCCGGAGAAGATCAAAGTCATCTCCCGCCCCAACAACTGGATGCAGGGCATCGAAGGCGAGTTGGACACTATCCACTTCGTATTCCTGCACATGGGCTCCGAGACGCTGGAGGACCAGACCCCCGGCACCTTCAACGCCTACCAGTTCGCGCAGCGCGCCGGCAAATTCGTCGTGCGCGACTCCGATTTTGGTTGCTCCTACGGCGTCTACCGCCCGGCCGAGGCCGATACCTATTACTGGCGCATCGGCCACGTCTTCTTCCCCTTCTACGCGGAGCAAGCGGCCGGAGACCTGGGCCCCATCGCCAAGATGAACGCCTACGTGCCTATGGACGACGACCATACGCTGCAGTGGGAGATTCACGTCCGCACAGACGGCGCCGAGTCACGCGGCTACAACATGCCGATCAACCGCGGCGAGATGCCGGACGTCAGCCAGAAGCTGCCGTTGTTCACACACGGCGTCTACGTACCGCAGACCACGGACTGGCACGGCCGCTTCCGCCTGACCCAGAACATGGACAACGACTACATGATCGACCGCGACGACCAGAGCAGTAATCGCAGCTACACCGGTATCCCCGGCATCCGCCAGCAAGACATGGCCATGACCGAGACCATGGGGCCGATCTACACCCGCAACCGCGAGCACCTCGGTACGACGGACTCGATGATCATCAGGGCGCGCCGCCGCTGGATCGCGGCCGCGAAGGCACTGCGCGACAACGGCACCATACCGCCCGGCGTAGACAACCCAGAGCTATACCGCCAGCGGTCCGGAGAGTGCATCCTGCCGCGCAGCGTCGACTGGTGGGAGGGTAGCCGTGCGCTACGGGAAACGTGGACTGCACCAGAGCCTGCGGTGAGAGAGGCCACGCCCCAGCGATAAACGGCCTCTTTCCCGCTCTCAAACCGGCCTCGTCTTGCTCATACGAGGCCGGTTTCCTTTTCTCTCCCAAATGTAACTGCCGAACCACAATATCTAGTGCCACACCCGCTTGACAGCCCCGACATATGGTGTACTATTCCGCTTGCGTTGGTGTCCTTCTCCGGAAGGATCAATAGGGAACCCGGTGTGAATCCGGGACTGCCTACCCCGCAGCGGTAAGCAAGAACGACCTCCACCAATAAGCACTGTCCTTCTTCGGAAGGGTGGGAAGCGGTGGACACTAGGGACCGGTCCTTCCAGGAAGGATCGAATGCTTGCGAGTCCGAAGACCTGCCGGCGCCTGCTGATGGAGAGACAACCGTCAGTAGCTCGACCCTGGAGGCCTCGGGGAGGGCCGGTCCGGCGGGTTCGAGCGACGTAGGCTTCAGGCCGGGCGTCGCTTTTCTCTTCCGACCACACCTTCTCCTGTCGCCATATTTCGACCGAGGAGATTCATGGTCAGCGAAACCCCCGCCGCTCAATCCCTTGCTCCGCGAGACGCAGGCTCAGACGCCTCCTACTCCCAGACATCCATGCGCGTCACCAAGCGCAACGGCGGCGCCGA
>CAZDGO010000547.1:0-1755 GCA_964504825.1 uncultured Gaiellales bacterium | reverse complement strand
GATCTCGGTGATCAGGGTGCTCTTGCCGGAGCCGGAGACGCCGGTGATGCAGATGAACTTGCCCAGCGGGATCTCGACGTCCAGGTCCTTGAGGTTGTTCTCGCGCGCGCCTGTGATGGCGATCGCTTCGCCGCTGCCCGGGCGGCGATGCTCCGGCATGGGGATGCGGCGGGCGCCGGAGAGGTAGGCGCCGGTGAGCGACTTGGGGTCGCGCATGACCTCTTCGGGAGAGCCCTGGGAGACGACCTCGCCACCGTGGGTGCCGGCGCCGGGCCCCATGTCGATGAGGTGGTCGGCGGCGCGCATCATCGACTCGTCGTGCTCGACGATGATCACCGTGTTGCCGAGGTCGCGCAGGCGGGCGAGGGTGCGGATCAGGCGCGCGTCGTCGGCGGGGTGCAGGCCGATGGTGGGTTCGTCACAGACGTAGAGGACGCCCATTAGGCCGGAGCCGATCTGTGTGGCGAGACGGATGCGCTGAGCCTCGCCGCCGGAGAGCGTCGCCGTGCCGCGGTCGAGCGTGATGTAGTCGAGGCCGACTTCGACGAGGAAGTCGAGGCGCGCCCTGATCTCCTTGAGGACCTGGTAGGCGATGGCCTGCTGGCGGCTGTTGAGCGGCGTTTCGGGGGAGGCGAGGCGCGCGAACCACTGCTGCGCGTCGATGATGCTGAGGGCCGTGGTCTCGGTGATGTTCTTGTCGCCGATCGTGACGGAGCGCGACTCGGGCTTGAGGCGGGCGCCGTGGCAGGTCTGGCAGGGCACCTGCGCCATGTAGCGCTCGAACTCCTGGCGCATGTATTCGGATTCGGTCTCCTTGTAGCGCCGCGAGAGGTTGGTGATCACGCCCTCGAACTTGGTGTCCCACTTGTTGGTGTGGCCGCTGGCGTTGTTGTAGATGACTGTGACCTTGCCGGGGTCGCCGTAGAAGACGACATCGAGGTCCTTTTGCGTGAGCTCGCGGACAGGGACGTCGGTGCGGAAGCCGTGCTTCCGGGCGGCGCCTTCGAGGATGCGGAAGTACCAGGTGCCGGTCATGGAGGAGCGGGACCAGGGCAGGATGGCGCCTTCTTGCAGGGTGAGGTTCTTGTTGGGCAGCACGAGATCGGGGTCGATCTCCATCTTGACGCCGAGGCCGGTGCAGTCGGGGCAGGCGCCGTGGGGGCTGTTGAAGCTGAAGTTGCGCGGCGCCAGCTCACCGAAGGAGAGGCCGCAGACGGCGCAGGCCAGGTGCTCCGAGTAGAGACGCTCGTCCTCGCCCTCGATGCTGACGCGGATGACGCCGCCGCCGAGCTTGAGGGCAGTCTCCACCGAGTCAGCGAGACGGGAAGTAGAGGTGGCGGAGGAGGCTTCGGCAACCTCACCCCCCAGCCCCCTCTCCGTCGACGGAGAGGGGGAGTCTGGTCCTTCAGCGGGATCAGGACGCGCTCTTCCTTCGAGAGCCTCAGGATGAGCGGTTTTGGTGGCGCTGCCTTCGGTGATCAGGCGGTCGACGACGACCTCGATTGTGTGGTTCTTGTAGCGGTCGAGAGCGATGGTCTCGTCGAGGTCGTGGACCTCGCCGTTGACGCGGACGCGGACGAAGCCGGCGCGGCGGGCGTCTTCGAAGACGCCGTGGTGCTCGCCCTTGCGGTCCTGGATCACGGGGGCGAGGAGCATGAGGCGCTTGCCGGACGGGAGGTCGAGGATGGAATCGACGATCTGCTGCACGGTCTGGCGCTCGATGGGGCGGCCGCAGTTGGGGCAGTGGGGGCGGCC
>CAZDGO010000546.1:0-1760 GCA_964504825.1 uncultured Gaiellales bacterium | reverse complement strand
CCGGCGGCGACCCGCGCACGTTCTTCGGCAAGATCTACGGCCAGGAGAAGAACCTTACGACGTCCTCAATCGCCCGCATGAACCTCGTACTTCACGGCATCGAGGACTTCCAGGTTGTGCGCGAGGACACGCTCCGCAGCCCGGCGTTCAGGGACTCGAGCACTGGCGGCCTCGCCACGTTCGACTGCGTGATCGCCAATCCTCCCTTCTCGCTCAAGGAGTGGGGCAGCGAAGTCTGGGAGGCCGATCCATGGGGCCGTGCCGCCTATGGCCTGCCGCCGGACAACTACGGGGACTATGCCTGGGTCCAGCACATGGTCGCCTCGATGGCATTGGTCACGGGGCGCATGGCGGTGGTGCTTCCGCAGGGGGCCCTCTTCAGAGAGGACGCCGAAGGCAGGATCCGCCGTGCACTCCTGGAGCAAGACCTCATCGAGGCCGTCATCGGGTTGGCCCCGAACGTCTTCTACGGGACGGGTCTCGCGCCCGCCGTGGTGATCCTCCGTCGCGCGAAGCCCGTTGAGCGGAAGCAGAGGGTCCTGGTCGTCGACGCCTCAAGCCTCTTCCGCGAGGGCCGTGCTCAGAACTTCCTGGATCCCGAGCACGCTCAACAGATCGTCGATTGGGTGCGCGAGTTCGCGGACGTCGAAGATCGCGCCAAGGTGATCAGCCTGAACGAGATCAAGGACGAAGACTGGACACTCAACATCTCCCGATACGTTCTGCAACCCATCGACGAGGAGATCCCGCCGCTGGCGGAGGCCGTCGCAGCCCTCAAGCAAGCGCTTTCCGAATGCCGGGTGGCCGAGGACCATCTGCGGGGGGTCCTGACCGAGGGAGGCTGGCTCGCATGAGCAGGGCTCCCGAACACATGAGTCAGCAGGAGCTCGAGTCCTATCTATGGGGTACAGCCAAGCTCCTGCGGGGCCTAATCGACGCCGGCGACTACAAGCAGTACGTCTTCCCGCTGCTCTTCTTCAAGCGGCTCTCCGACGTGTGGGACGAGGAGTATCAGACCGCCCTCGACGACACTGGGGAAGAGACCTACGCGCGCGCCACGGCCGACGACCGCTTCGTGATTCCCGACGGCGCCCACTGGTCCGACGTCCGCGGTGTCTCCCGCGACGTTGGCCGGGCGCTGCTCAACGCCTTTCGGGCCATCGAGGCTGCGAACCCAGAGCGCCTATCCGGCGCCTTCGGCAACGCCTCGTGGACCGACAAGGCGCAGCTGCCCGATGAGACGCTGAAGAACCTCATCGAGCACCTTTCCAGGCACACACTGAGCCTCGCCATTGTCCCCGAGGATGAGCTGGGCAACGGCTACGAGTACCTCATCAAGCAGTTCGCCGACGACAGCGGTCACACGGCGCAGGAGTTCTATACCAACCGAACGCTCGTGCACCTGATGGTGCAAATGCTTGAGCCCCAGCCCGGGGAGCGGATCTACGACCCCACCGTCGGCACAGGCGGCATGCTCATCTCTGCGCTGGCCGAGGTGAAGCGTCGGGGCGGTGATACGCGGACCCTCGGCCTCTACGGCCAGGAGCTGATCCACATCACGGCGGCCATCGCCCGGATGAATCTCGTCCTGCACGGCGTCGAAGACTTCCAAATCGTCGCTGGCAACACCCTTAGTAGCCCCGCCTTCATCGAGCGAGATCGATTGCGGACATTCGACGTGGTCCTCGCCAATCCCCCGTACTCCATCAAGAAGTGGAACCGCGAGGCGTGGCAGAGCGATCCCTGGGGCCGCAACTTCC
>CAZDGO010000545.1:0-1763 GCA_964504825.1 uncultured Gaiellales bacterium | reverse complement strand
TTGATCAGGGCGGCGTCGAAGCTGGTGCCGCCCATGTCGCAGGTGATGCAGTCGGCAAAGCCTTGGCCGTCGGCGTAGGCGAGGCCGGCCACCGGGCCGCCCGCCGGGCCGGAGAGCAGGGTCAGACCGGGAATGCGCATGGCCACCTCGGGCGAGATGACCCCGCCGTTCGATGCCATGATGAGAAGCACACCCTGGTAGTCGAACGCCGAGAGTTTCTTGAGGAGTCCCAGGTCCGGGCCCAGGTAGAGCGCGAGTACGGGTCCGATGTAGGCGTTGAGCGAGGCCGTCGACACGCGATCGTAGAAGCGAATGGCCGGCAGCACTTCGGCCGAGACCGAGAGGAACGCGTCGGGCAGCATCTCCCGCACGATCTCGGCCGCGCGCAGCTCGTGGGCCGGGTTCGCGAAGGAGTTCATAAAGCAGACGGCGACCGCTTTCACGTCTTCGCTTTTGAGGAAGTCGAGCTCGCGGCGCACCGAGTCCTCGTCCAAAGGGGTGATGACGGCCCCGGCGTAGTCCAGACGCTCGGTCACAGGCCGGCGCAGATAGCGCTCCACCACCGGCCGGGCGTTCTCGTAGTGGTTGTTGTACTGCTCTTCCCGGATCCCCCGGCGCATCTCAAGCGCGTCGCGCACGCCTTCGGTCGTGAGCAGGCCGGTCTTGGCCCCCCGATAGGTCAGGGTGGCATTGGTGGTGACGGTGGTGCCGTGCACGATGGTGGTCACCTGGTCCAGGAAGGCCGCGGTCGCCATGCCCCGGTCGGCGGCCATCTCCTCGATCCCCCGAATGGTGGCGATGGAGGGGTCCTTGGGAGTGGAGAGGGTCTTATAGATGAAGCTGGTGCCGTCGTCCTCGGTCAGGAGGAAATCGGTGAAGGTGCCGCCGACGTCGATACCGATCTTATAGCTCACGGCCACACCCTCCTCTAGAAGATGTTGGGTTCTTTGTAGAGGCCGTAGACATCGCGGAAGACGTCGGCCATCTCGCCCACGGTGGCGTAGGCTTTGCAGCACTCCACCAGGGCGGGCATCACGTTCTCGCCCTTCTGGGCGACCCCCTCAAGGATCTTGAGGGTCGCGGCGACGACGGCGCCGTCGCGCGTGCGCTTGAGCTCGGCTAAGTCGTTCATCTGGCACTCCGCCCACTCTTCGTTGTACTCGTGCAGTTCCACTTCTTCCTCTTCCGAGGTGACGTACTTGTTCACGCCCACCTTGATCAGTTCGCCCCGCTGCACGTCGCGCTCGAACTCATAGGCCTGCCAGGCGAGCTTGCGAGGCACGTAGCCCTGTGAGACCGCCTTGACGATGCCGCCGTGAGCCTCCACGTCGCGCATCTCCTCCCAGATCTTCTCTTCCATCTGCTTGGTCAGGGTCTCTATGAAGTACGAGCCCGCCAAGGGATCGACGGTGTCGCGCAGGCCGACCTCGTCCATAAGGATCTGCAGGGTACGCAGAGACAGCAGCGCCGAGCGCTCGGTGGGGATGGCGTAGGCCTCGTCGAACGAGCAGAGCGCCGTGGACTGTGCCCCGGCGAGAGCGGCGGCGAGGCCGTAGTAAGCCCCGCGCATGATGTTGTTCTCAGGCTCGGCTTTGGTCAGCCCCGAGCCGCCGCCCGCGAAGAGACCGCGGAGCATCAGGTTCTTCGCATCCTTGACCCCGTATGCGTCGCGCAGATTGGTGGCCCAGACTTTACGACCCGCCCGGAACTTCGCCACCTGCTCCCACATATTGCCGAAGATGTTCAGGTTGAAGCTGAAGCGC
>CAZDGO010000544.1:0-1763 GCA_964504825.1 uncultured Gaiellales bacterium | reverse complement strand
GGGGCGGAGGGGCTCCCAGCACGGCGGCCGCCTCCCGCAACCGGCCCCTCACCGAGCGCAGCACCGGCAGCGCCGTGCGCACCACGAAGGGGCTGGCCACGAGGGAGTGGGCCAGCGGGATCAGCAGAAAAGACGTGCGCAGGTCCCACGGCCGGTCGAGGGCCACGATGAACCCCAGGCCGATCGTGACCGCCGACGTGCCCAGGGGCAACATGAGCAGCACATCCAGGCCCCGAGCCGTCCAGTCACTCCGGTATGCAATCACGGAGGCCGCCATCATGCCCACCACCACCGCGATGACCGTCGCCACCCCCGCGAAGAACAGCGAGTTGCGGATGGCCTCGACCGGCGGCACGAAGAGCGAGCCGGTGCGCGTAGAACCCAAGGCCCGGTAGTAGGCCAGGCCATATCCGGAGGCGGTGTGGAAGGAACGCTCCACCAGCAGCAGAAGCGGCGCCCCCAGGAACACCGCGGTGAACGCCAGGACACCACCCACGAACGTCTTCTCGCCCCGGGTGCGTGGCTGTCGGGCCGTCTCTCGTACCGGCCGCAGGCTCAGCTCCACCGACCGACGCTCCTGGTAGCGGGAATAGAACACCAAGATGGCGGTGACCCCCACCATCTGGATCACGGCGAGGGCGGCCGCCAGACCGAGGTTCAGGAAGCTGGTCGTCTGCCGGTAGATCTCCACTTCGATGGTGGCGTAGCGCAATCCCCCCAGGATAAGGATCACGCCGAAACTGGTGAAGGTGAAGAGAAAGACAATGGAAGCCGCCGCCGCAAGTGCCGGCCGAAGCAGGGGAAGCGTGACCTCGCGAAACGTACGCACCCGGCCCGCGCCGAGCATGCGCGCGGCCTCCTCCAGCCGTGGATCGAGGTGGGCCCACAGTCCACCCACCGTGCGTACAACCACGGCATAGTTGTAGAAGGCGTGCGCGAGAAGGATGGCCCACACGGTGCGCCTGAGATCGACGCCTAGCGGACCTGTCGGCCCCAGCAGAGCCAGGAACGCCGAGCCCACCACCATCGCCGGCAACACGAACGGTATGGTCACCATGGGACGAGCCAACGACTTGCCGGGAAAGTCATAGCGGGCGAACACGTACGCGGCCGGCAGACCCAGCACCAAAGTGAGCGCGGTAGACACCACCGCCTGCCAGAGACTGAACCAGATGATGCCGCGCAGGGACGGCCGCGCGACTATCTGCCAGAACGGGGACAGATCCAGCCGCCCCGTACCGGTCAGGCTGAGCCAGAGGATGCTCCCCAGCGGGTACAGGAAGAGGTAGGACAGGTAGGCCAGCGGCACCACCACAAGCACCAGCCCACCGAGTCGTCGTGACCACCGGTCGCCCGCGCCCACCAAAGCCGCGTTGGGCGAAGTCACGGCAGCACGATAGAGGTCCACTCCTCGATCCAGCGGTCGCGGTTCGCTCCGATCAGTGCCGGGTCGATGGCAGCCGCGCGCTCAGGCACGGCGGCATAAGTCGCGAACTCCTTCGGCAGCCCGGCCTTCGTGCTGGCCGGATATACGAACATCTGCAAGGGCATGTCTTCCTGGAACCGGGTCGACAGCAGAAAGTCGACGAACCGCCGCGCTCCTTCTGGGTTCTTGGCCTTGGCGAGCACGCCGGCGAACTCCACCTGGCGGAAGGCGCCGGCGGCGACGACCCCCGTGGGAGCAACGGTGACCGGGGTCTCCGCGAAGACCACTTCGGCCACCGGCGACGTCGCGTACGACACCACCAAGGACCGATCGCCTT
>CAZDGO010000543.1:0-1763 GCA_964504825.1 uncultured Gaiellales bacterium | reverse complement strand
TTTCGCCAGCAGATCGGAATCCTGCAGCACCTTCGTGGCCGTCTCCCCGATCAGGAACGCCGCGTGGACACCCACGTAAGGCACCCACGGCACGACCGGGGTGTACCGCCCTTCATAGGCGTCTATGACTGCCTGCTTACCCATCATCCTCCCTTCGTTGTGGAACTGAGGGACTAGAGAGCGCTCTCTCTACCCAGCCGCGCACCACCTCCTCTCTCGTCCGAGCGTGCGGAGACCCGGCTCAGTGCGGCCACGCGGGCCCCCGCGCAGACAACGGCGCAACGGCCGCAAAAGCGGCGGCCGGTAGCCCGCTCGTTGTCCACCAACATCTGGCGGCACCTCTCGGCGTCGACCAGACTAACCATGCCATCATCGCGCCGCCACGGCCTACCGGAGATCGCTCCGGCGGGGCAGGCGGACACGCAGAGGCTACAATCACCACACGCGCTTTCGACGCTGGGCGTGCCGGTGTCGAGAGGCGCATTGGTCACCAGTGTCGCCCAGGTCACGTGCGGTCCATACTCAGGGTGGTTCAGCAACCCATGTCTGCCCACCCAACCAAGCCCGGCACACGTGGCGGCGGCTTTATGTGAGAAGCGTCGCACCAGGAGCGCCGTAAAAGGTGAGTCCATCGGGTCAACCTCGGGCGGACAGCAGAAATACCGGAACCCTTGGGCCTGCAGATAGTCGGCCAGCCGACGCAGGGTCGTCTCCAGCAGTTCCTGCGCATGCCTGTCTCGATGGTCGCACAAGGCCCGCTCGAGTTCGATGGCAGGCGGCCCCCCCGGCAGCAGGTGCAGCGAGCGAACGGCCGGGTGCACTACGCCGAGCGACACTCCCACCGGCAGGTGATTGAAATCGGCCGGCAGCGCCGCCCGGACGTCGCCGAACCCGATGACGTCCGCGCCGGCCCCGCGCGCGATGTCTTCCATCGCGGCGGTCAGAGCGCGGCGCGCCACCGGACCCACGTGGGTCTTCGCCCTTCTCTTTCTGTTCACCCGGCCGACCATCTCACTCGACCTCACCATCTCCGTGCAGCTTAAGAGGGGACCGTCGTGCCTCCGTCTTGAGCATACACCTGGTCTACATCTTCCGCAGCGCGCCCACCATCTTGATGGCTTCCGATACGGCATTGGAGGCGTTCTCGGAGTAGCCGTCGGCCCCGAACATGTCGGCGATCTCCCCGGTCACGGGGGCGCCACCGAGCATGATCATGACGTTGGGGTTCTTCTCTTTGAGCTTCACGATGGCTTTCTTCATGCCCATCATGGTGGTGGTCATCATGGCGGAGAGGGCCACGATGTCGGAGTTGGTGGAGATCTGCTTTTCTACGAAGTCGTCGATGGGCACATCCGCGCCCAGGTCGTGTACGGTGAAGCCGGCCACTTCGAACATCATCTTGACCAGGTTCTTGCCGATGTCGTGCACGTCGCCTTCGACCACACCGATGACTACTTCGCCCTTGACGGCTTCACGGCCGGTCATGTCTACGTGGGGACGCAGGATGTCAAGACCGCCGTAGAGAGCGTCGGCGCACATGAGCACTTCGGGAACGAAGTACTCTTGGGAGTCAAACAGCTCTCCCACTACTTCCATACCGGCAGCCAGGCCGTCCATGATGCCGACATAGGCATCAAACCCTTCGTCGAGGACGGCCTGAGCGGCTACCTTCACCCGGTCCTCGTCGTACTCGATGACGCCGTCTTTCATCTCGGCGAGCAGTGCCTGGAAGCGTTCGTCAGTGCCCATGGATCCCTCCTAAT
>CAZDGO010000542.1:0-1764 GCA_964504825.1 uncultured Gaiellales bacterium | reverse complement strand
GCGTGAATAGAGCGACGATGAGCAATGTCGAGGCAGCGACGCTCACCGAGGAGTTTCCCTCGCCGCGAAACAGGCTTTGAAGAACGACCACAGACCCGAAATACACCGCGGTCAAAAGTCCTGTGAGAAGCCCGTAGACCAGGGTCTTGCGGATGATCAGGTCGATGTCGAACAGCCGGTACCGAAGAACCGCCAGTGTCATCGCCACGGGGATCAAAGCGATCGAGAGCAGGAAAAGCACGTCGAGAACGATGTTCGCATTGAAGGATTCATCCGCGAATACAGCTGCCACTGCATAGACACCGGCAAAGAGAACGAGGGAGCAGAGGAGCCATTTGAGTTGTTGCCTCTCGGTGGCCTGGGCCCGGCGGAAACGAACCACGGTGGAGGCAGCACCCCCAATCACGAGCACCAGGAGCCCAAGGGTCCAGCCGGTCGAAAAGCTGCTGGTCTCCCAGAAGGTCGCCGGAATGAAACCAATCGGATTCGGGACAGTCCACGTAGCTTCGTCCGCGCTCGGTCCGAGCTCCGCAGAAAAGGTGACCAGGGCCACGAAGAGGATGAACATCCCGACCTCGAGATATGCCAGCCAGCGCCAACGGGGGGTCAGGACTCGTCCGGTGGGGAACACCTGGAGGAGGTGGAAGATCGGGAAGATGAAGAGCAACCAGGACCAGCTCTCAGCCCAGAGTGCCATAAACAACAAGGGATTGAGAGTCTCCGGCGGCGTCGAAATTGATGCCACCCAGAGGCTAACGGGATCAAGAACGGCGGCGCCGAGAGCCGGGATCATCAGGAGCCAACCGATGATGTTGCGCGGCTGATTCGAGATGATCAAAGCCGCCAGCAGGGCAAAGATCGGCGCAATAAGTGCCTCGACCAGGCCCTCGACCAGGCCGCCGACCAAGGCACCCGGGTCTCGATCGAAGTCCCCGCGTCGAACGCCTTCGATCACGATGAGGATGGAGACGACGACGACTGCCGCCGCCAGACCCCACGCAATCCAGGCGGCGGTTCGGCGGGTCACGGCAACAGGCTAGAAGAAACCCGCGACCCAGGGTCGCTTCTGCTGTCCAGCATCGAAAACGGCCCATAGACGTTTCGCTGCCCGAGACGGCATGCCCCCGTTATCCTCGGCGGGGTCGAGAGGAGATCGTGGACAAGGTTGAAGCGCTTCGTTCGTCGCCGTTGCTGAGGGCTCTGAGCGATGCCGAGCTGGATTCGCTCATGGGGATCGTCAATGAGCGCAGCCTCGCCGCCGGACAGACCCTGATCACTGCCGGTGAGAAGGGTGTCGCCATGTACATCATTCTCGAAGGGAAGGTGCAGGTCAGTCGGGGCGGCACGGCCTTGTCGGTGCTCGGTCCGGGCCAGCACGTCGGCGAGATGGCGCTCCTGGCCCCAGATCAGATCGTCCGCAGCGCCGACGTGGTTGCGATCGAGCCGACCCGGATCATCCAGATCGCTGCTTGGGACCTGTCGACCTTCATCGACAGCAACCCGGCGGTGGCCAAAGCCATCATTGCCGAACTCGCCAGGAGACTGGCCCTGGCCGACGAGCGGCTGGTCTCGATCCTGGCGGGCGGGTCCTGATCGCCGAGTCTTTGTCGATTTGGGGTTAACGGGCCCGGAGCAACTCGAGCCCAGTGCGAAGAAAAGCGAGAGCTGTCTCTCTCTGGTTTTCTGCCATCGACAATACCGAATACCTGAGGATGGACCCGCCGAAGAAGTCGGCGTTCCAGTAGGGGTCGTCCGGCCAATCCT
>CAZDGO010000541.1:0-1768 GCA_964504825.1 uncultured Gaiellales bacterium | reverse complement strand
GTTTCGATGGTCGCCAGAACTTGTCCGTTGGCGGCCAACTCCACGCGCGTGGAGGCGAACACCTTCCCCTTGACCGTACCGGAGATGAAGACGCGAGATACCCGAATCTCGCCGTCGACCTCTCCTCCGAGACCGACGATCAGATCCCCGTTCGACACGATGGTGCCGGCGAAGTGGCCGTCGATGCGGAACGTGTCCTCGAACAGAAGCTCTCCGCGCAGATCGCTGCCGGCGTCCAGGAAGCCATTGAGGTCGCCTCCGCCGCCTTGACCCTTTGGTTTCATGCTCGTCCCCCGCGTGCCATCAAGAGATCGAAGAGCCGGATCAGCTCCTCCTCGGAATCGAAATGCAGGCGCACCGAACCGCGAGGGCCGTTGCGCACGATCTCGACCTTGGTTTGCCACCGTTGTGTCAGTCGATCCGCGGCGTCTGCGGCATTGGGCTCGGGATCGCGAGGCCGGGGCTTGCGACCCTTGCCGATGCTGGCCACGAGTCTCTCCAGCTCGCGAGCCGAGAGGCCTTTCTCGACCGCCCGCAGGGCCAGCTCCTCCTGCCGCTTCGGGTCGAGGACCAGGAGCGGCCGGACCTGGCCGGCGGAGAGCGCCCCGGAGCGCACCAGTTCCTGGACCGAAGGCGTCAGCTTCAGCAGGCGGAGGGCGTTGGCGATTCCCGCACGGCTCTTACCCACCCGCAGCGCCACCTCTTCCTGGGTGAGCGAGTAGTCGGCTTGCAAGGCCTGGAACGCTTCGGCTTCTTCCAGGGGATTCAGATCGCTGCGCTGGAGGTTCTCGACCAGGGCGAGCTCGAGGAGCTCGCGATCGTCAACCCCTGGACGGATCACCACCGGGACACTGGCCAGGCCCGCGCGTTGGGCGGCACGGAAGCGGCGTTCGCCGGCGACGATCACGTACTGGCCATCGTCGCCGTTCCCGGCGGGAGTGACGATCAGGGGCTGCACAATGCCTTGGGTCCTGATCGAGGCAGCCAGCTCTTCGATACCCGCCTCGTCGAAAGCGGTCCGGGGCTGGCGCCGATTCGGCTGCAGGGCCCCGAGCGGAACCTCGCGGACCCCACTCCCCTCGGTCTGGAGCAACGCATCCAGTCCCCGGCCCAGACCGCGCTTCTTCGGGTTCATACCGCCTGCCTCCGCAAGAGCTCATGGGCCAACGCCAGGTAGGCCTCGGCGCCGCGGCTCTTGATGTCGTACTGAAAGATGGGCAGGCCGTGGCTGGGAGCCTCCGCGAGCCTGATGTTACGGGGAATCAGGGTGTCCAGAACCCGGCCTGGAAAATGGCGGCGTAGCTCTTCCGCCACCTCCCGCGACAGATTGGTGCGGTCGTCGTACATCGTCAGCACGATTCCCGCGATCGACAGATCCGGGTTGAGCCCCGACTGCACCCGACGGACCGAGTTCACGAGCTCGCTCACGCCCTCGAGGGCGAAGTACTCGGCCTGGAGCGGCACCAGGACGCCGGCCGCTGCGCACAGGGCCATCACCGTGAGGTGCCCCAGGGAGGGGGGGCAGTCGAGGAGGATCGTCTGATACCGGCTGGTCAGCGGAATCAGTATCTCCTTGAGGCGTTGTTCCCAGTGTTCCAGGCCCACGAACTCCACTTCGACCCCTACCAGGTCGCGATTCGTTGGAATCACGTCCAAATGGGGAAATCCCGACGGTCGTATGGCTTCCCAAGCGGCCGCCTGGCCGGTCAGCGCGTGATAGAGGTGCGGGATGGTGGCGGTGATCCCCAGACCTCGCGAGGCATTTCCC
>CAZDGO010000540.1:0-1770 GCA_964504825.1 uncultured Gaiellales bacterium | reverse complement strand
GTCTATAACTGGGCCGAGTACACGGCCCCATCCGAGACGCGGGAACGCACTCGACAGCGCCTTGGATGGGCCGAAAACGAAGTTGTCTGCCTGTACGCCGGGAGCCTGGGGTACAAGCAAGGGTTGGAGACGCTCGTTGACACTGCAACCCATTTGAACGGCGATTCGCTTCGGATCGTGCTGGCAGGCGACGGCAGCGAGAGGCAACGCCTCGTGCAGCGGTCCGGCTTGCGCCGCGAACGCGTCGACTTCCTGCCACCGTCGGGAGCCGGGGAATACGAGTCGCTGCTGGAGGCCGCAGACATCCTCCTCGTGAGTCAGAAGGCTGCTGTCAGTGAGATGAGCATTGCGAGCAAACTCGGACCCTATCTCCGGGCGGGCCGCCCGATCATCGCTGCTGTCTCGCGCGAAAGCGAAACCGGCCGCGAACTGTCCCGAACGGGAGCGGGTTTGCTGGTCGAGCCCGGCGACCCGCAAGCCGTGGCCCTATCCATACGCGAGCTGGCTGACGATCCGCGTTGGCGAGCGTCCCTTGGGGCACGGGGCAGAGCGTATTCGAGGACCCATCTCACACGGCACGAGGCGATCGTCCGATATGAGGAGTTCCTCCGGATGCTCCGCGTGCCGCCGGCGCCCGCTGGAATCGACCCTGGCTCGCCGTCGTGTCAGTCGTGACCCCGAGCCGGACCGGGATAGGTCCGGTACTCGAGCGACCGCCCCCGCATGCCCAAGGTCGCGCCACTGCTACGTGCGTCCTCTTCTTTCCCGACGGATGGCTGGGAGTCTCGCCGACCCTGCTCACGCTCCTCGACCTTCTCAGCGAACGCGGGTATTCCGCGACGGTCTACGCACTCGAAAACGAGTTACCGAAACCGCCGTCGCTTCCGGCGGGCGTGCAGGTGAGGTACTTCAGGCGACTTTCCGCGTCATGGCCGTTCTCGATCGTCTTCCGAGGGATGGTGCGACGGCGGTTCGGTCCACTCATTCCACTCATGGACTCCGTGTTCTACATCGGCCAAAGCGTCGTCAGCGCGATGAGACGGCGACGAGAGGAGCCAGCGGCGACGCACGTCTCGATCGGAGTCGATCGCATTGGTGCAATGGCCGCCCTCGTTCATCGTCTGGTCTCGAGGATGCCGTACATCTGGCTTTCCCTCGAGTTGCGCGACGGCGAGCGGTCGCGCACCGGCCGGATCACGAGGCGCGTTCTGCGCTCCGCTCTCCGACGTGCCGACGGGTTTGTGATTCAGGACGAAGCGAGGCTTCAGGCTGCTCTTCGGTTGTACGGCTCAGACCACCCCCCCGTCTTCTTCGTTCCCAACGGTCCGGCCGGCTCGACTTCGACCGCAGATCCCGACCATGGTCACAACTACTTTCGGAACATGTTCGGCTTGGACGCAGACGAGTACCCGCACATCTTGCTTCACGCTGGAGCGATCACTGAGGACTTTTATGCGCTCGAGGTCGCTGCCGGCTTCAAGTCGCTCGCCGGTTGTGCCCTCGTATTCCACGAACGGACCAAGCGGAGCGAGAATGAGCCGCTGCTGCGGGAGATGCGAGCGGTGAACACACGAAATCTGTTCCTATCCCTCACTCCAGTGCCCTACGACCAGATCGATAGCCCTTATGCCGGCGCCACTATCGGACTCGCGTTCTACCGACCCTTCAACGAAGACATTTCAGAGATTGCAATGGCCTCCGGAAAGCTGGCGTTTTACCTGAAGCACGGGAAGCCGGTCTTGATGAACGACCTCCCGTCCTTTCGCCGAC
>CAZDGO010000539.1:0-1771 GCA_964504825.1 uncultured Gaiellales bacterium | reverse complement strand
GCGGGGACGGGGATGCCGGCGAACTCCATGAGGACGGGGGCGACGTCCATCTGCGGCCGGAGGCCGTCTTCTGTGCGGCCGCCGCCGCCGATGCGCATGGTGTCCGCGCCGCCCGCGCCGAAGCGGGGGCCGTTGGGGGACCAGACGATGAAGGGGACGCGGGTGATGCAGTCGTGCATGGTCCACTTCTGGATCTGGCCATGATCGCCAAGGCAGTCGCCGTGGTCAGACGTAAAGATGACGATGGCGTTCTCGAGGTAGCCCTGGCGCTCGAGCGCGTCTATTAACAGACCCACCTGCTCGTCTATGAGCGTGACGTTGGCGAGGTAGTGGGCCCAGAGGCGGTGGAGCTGCTCCTTGGTGGGGGTGAGCGACCAGGCGACCGAGTCGTGGTCGATCTGAGCGTTGTGGAGGCGCAGCTCGTGCAGCACGGGCGGAAGGCCGCTCAGCTCTTCCTCTGAGAGGTGGGGGAGTGGGATCTCCTTCTCGAGATACGGATCGATGTAGCGTTGGGGCGGATCGTACGGTGGGTGCGGGCCGGGGAAGCCGACCTGGAGGAAGAGAGGCTGGGTCTGGGGCTTTTTTTCGACCCACCAGCGCGCGAGGTTGCCGACGTAGTTGTCCGGGTGGAGCGACTCAGGCATGCCGGTGAGGTCCCATTCGATGGCGCCGAGGCGATCCTTGTAGTCGGGCAGCTCGCGGTAGCGGACGCGGCCGGGCTTCTCCAGGCCGTGGGCCTGGAAGGCGAGGTCCCAGCGGTCGAAGAAGTAGCGGCCCTCGAGAAAGCGGTCTTTATTCTCGACGACGAAGCGCTCGTGGAAGCCGAACGGGGCCTCGAAGGGGTAGGTGTGCATCTTGCCGACGTTGACGCAGTGGTAACCGGCGGCGGCGAGGTCCTGAACCCAGGTGGAGCGCCAGGAGTCGGCGTTGCGCATGACGCCGGCGACGTGGGGGTAGTAGCCGGAGAAAAGGCTGGCGCGGGAGGGGGCGCAGGAGGCGCCGGCGACGAAGCAGTTAGTGAATGAGACGCCCTCGCGGGCGAGGCGGTCGAGATTGGGGGTATCGCAGTGCGGGTAACCGAGGGAGGCGATGGTGTCGAAACGCTGCTGGTCGGTGATGATGACTATGATGTTGGGGCGGGTGGTCGGGGCGGCGGTCATGGCCGCGTGAGTGTGCCTGGCGCGTGCCCGGCGGGCGCAAGGCAGGATATATGGATCAAGAAGGGGATCGAGTGATGCGATATCGCGAGTTTGGGGCGACGGGTCTGTCTGTAAGTGAGATTGGGATCGGGGCGTATCCGATCTCGGGGCTGCAGACGCGGCCGGACGGGACGCAGACGGGTTGGACGGGGGTGGAGGACAAGGAGTCGGTAGCGCTGATCCATCGGGCGGAAGAGCTGGGGGTGAACCTAATCGACAGCGCGGAGGGCTACGGAGCAGGGCACAGCGAGTCGATCGTGGGGGAGGCGTTGCAGGGAGCGCGGCGGCAAAAGTGGATCGTGGCGACAAAGGTGCAGCCGAATCAGGGGCTGGACCGCGAGAAACTGGATACGGCGGCGGCGAAGAAACGCATCCTGGGGGCGTGCGAGGGGAGCCTGCGACGGCTGCGGATGGAGGCGATCGACCTGTATCAGCTGCACGCGATCCCGCACGAGTGGGCGAGCGAGACGGTGATGGCAGCGCTGATGCAGCTCAAGCAGGAAGGAAAGGTGCGGTTCTACGGGATCTCGACGAACAACGAAACAGCGATCGGGCGGCTGCGGTCGTTCGGG
>CAZDGO010000538.1:0-1774 GCA_964504825.1 uncultured Gaiellales bacterium | reverse complement strand
CGTCAAGGGCGAGGCGTGGTGTCCGGGATTGCCGCGCCTCGGACTGGCGCCCTCTGGCTCGCAATGGCGAGATTCAGTTTACGTGACGTTCTTGAGGCGACGCAGCGAGGTGAACGTCTTTTCGAGGCGGCGACCCTTCTCGGTGAACGAGACTTCGGCGACGTAGACGTTGCCCTGCGAGTCGATGTCGATGCCGTGCGGGGCTATGAACTCGCCGGGGCCGTCGCCTTCGACCTCGGAGCCGAGGCGGGCGAGCAGGCGGCCGTTCTTGCTGAAGATGCTGATGCGGTGGCCCAGGGTGGTGCAGTCCTGCAGCAGCGGGTGCGGGTCGTGCAGGAGCTCGCCGACGTAGATGTGGCCTTTGTAGAAGGTGACAGCCGAGGGACGGTAGATGTCGTGCCAGATTGCCTCGAGGTTGCCGTCACGGTCGAAGACCTGGATGCGGTTGTTCTCGCGGTCGGCAACGTAGACGAAGTCGTCCTCGTCCAGGCAGAGGTTGTGAGGGCACTGGAAGGAGCCGGGCTCGATGCCGTGGCCGCCCCAGGTCTTGAGCAGCTTGCCGGCGGCGGAGAAGCGGTGGATCGAGTTGTTGCCATAGCCGTCGCCGACGTAGATGTCGCCGGTGCGGGCGGAGATCGCCATGTGGGTGGGCAGGTTGAAGGGGTTTTGGCTCCACTTCGGCGCGGGCTTGCCGGCCTCGCCGAGCGTCCAGACCAGCTCGCCTTCACGTGTGTACTTCTCAATGGCGTGGCGGGTGTTTTCGACGCAGTAGACGAAGCCGTCCGGGCTGACGGTAATGCCGTGGGCGCGGCCGCCGTAGAAGCCTTCGCCCCAGGAGCGCAGGAAGTTGCCGTTCTTGTCCAGGACGATCACCGGGTGGGGACCGCGGTTGAAGACGTAGACGTTGTCGTCAGCGTCCACTGCGACGCCGGCGACCTCCGGGAACTGGTAGCCGTCCGGGATCTTGGCCCAGGCGTCGTCAGACTGAAACGCGAAGCCGCCGGCCGCCAGATGGGGTGTGGCCACCATGGTCATGAGCAGGGTTCCTTTCCTAGCGAAAAATCAAGGGGTTTGCATACCGCGGGGCGGCCCAACGATAGGCCCGCCGGTGTAGCTTACGCAAGGAACAAGGAACCGGGAACGAGGAAGAAGCAGGACCCGGGACGCAGGGCCGGCAGGGGGAGTTGGACGATGAGTGTTGACGCGATGACTTACAGGCGCGTGGTGGGCAATTTCGCCACCGGCATTGCGGTTGTGACCTCTGGTTCTGGGGATAACGCTCACGGCGTCACGGTGAACTCGTTCACGTCGGTGTCCTTGGACCCGACGCTGCTGCTGGTCTGTCTCGACCGTGCTTCGCGGTCTCGCGCGACGATCCTCGAGACTCACGTGTTCAACATCAACGTGCTGAACGACGCCCAGGAGCAGGTGTCGCGGCTGTTCGCGAGCAAGGACCGGCCCGAGAGCTGGTTCGTAGACCTGGGCTGCAGCTACGGCGAGCTGGGCGCGCCCCTGCTCCCAGACTGCCTGGCCTACATGGAGTGCCAAATCACCGAGACGCACGAGGCCGGGGACCACACGATCTTGATCGCGGAGGTGCAGCGGGCGGAGATCGCGGACGAAAGCGCGCCTCTGTGTTTCTTCCGCGGTAAGTACGCGGTATTGAGTATGGGGGCTCTTGGCGTCTGAAGACCGGGGACACCCCGGAGCCTTGCATCTAAAGACCGGGGACACCCCGGACCCCGCTAAAGGGGCGTATGAAAGGCTAAGTCAT
>CAZDGO010000537.1:0-1779 GCA_964504825.1 uncultured Gaiellales bacterium | reverse complement strand
AAGCGGTAGTCGGGCCGGGCCTTCTTCAGGGCGGCCCGGAGCGTGCGGAGGTCCCGATTGATCGTGCTCGGCTTGGTCGGGACGCGCACCTTCACGCGCTGCCCGGCCACGACCTGGTAGACGGCGCTCCCCTCGCGGGCCCGGAGGTTCCGGTACGCGAAGAGGTCTGCGTCGGTGATCGCGCCCACCGGCTTTTCGAGGAGCTCGGGCATGAGTGCCTCGATCGAGCGCCGCGTGTAGTCGACGCGGCCGACGCTCTCCTCCCCCTTCCCGCGCGCCGCCATGTCGAGCGCGTAGTATTCGAGGAGCTGGCGCAGCGTCGCCGGCCGGGCGGCCACCTGCTCCACCTGGGTGGCCTCCGCCTTCATCTCGCGAAGGAGCTCGCCCTCGGCCTCACGTGCCGCGTCCTTGCTCGCGCGGAACGCCGCACGCCGGAGCCCGCGGTAAGCCACGCGGGCCTGCCAGACCCACCTGCCATGATTCCGGATCCGTCTGACCGCCATCAGTCGCCCACCTTACGCCGGCGCTGGTAGATGCCGTCCCCGCGTCTGGCCATTGCCTCTTCCTCCCTCTCTGCTACCCGAACTTTATGGTGGGACCGCTCCCTTTGTACTTCTGCACCCACCGTGTCAGCCCGTCCGATCGTTGAGACGAGTACACAAATCGTGACGCCGCTAGGATCGTATGAAGATTGACCTGCCGAATGATCCGCTCTGTCCCCTTCACGTATGACGCTCCATCGCCGAGACGCCTCCACCCGGCGACGAGAGCAACGTCGCGACTCATTGGGCAGGTAACCTCTACGTTCTCGTTGCTCACGAGTCCAACCCCGTAAAAGGATTTCGGGTCATGCGTGGGATCCATGTAGAAGACCGGATTGTCGCCAGTGACAAACCGATAGCGTCCTTCCGCGATCACAAAGGCCCAGTTCATTGCGTAGAACACCCGGGCGAACTGATCGCTGATAGCGGTCAGGCTGAACGCGGGATTGATCATCACCTCGCTGCCCAGCACGATCCGTCGCACCTCCGCAACTTGATTCGCCGTCGGAGCCTGTCCGTGCCGCTTAGTAAAGTCGTCGACGACCCAATCCTCGAAGTGTGAATGCGACACCCAGACATCGCGAGAGAGCCTGACCATCTCTGCGGTCATCCGCTCGATGTTGTGCCGGTAGGCGGGGACGCGTGTCATGAGGATTGAGAGGAATCCGGCGAGATCCCCCCGCTCGGAGTCGGTGATCGACTGCTGCGCAATGACTTTTCGCCATACCGGGGCGACATGATTCTCGACGGCGGCCAGGGCCTCCTCGACGGACGTGGTGTCTCTGGTGCCTTCGGTTGTGGTGAAGCTATGGAAGTGCTTCTCCAGCCCTGCGTCCCGAGGGCTGGCGGGGCGTTGCTCTCCGCCCTCCTTGTCGCAGATCCAGAGGTAAGGCTCGTTGTCGGGATCGACAAAGCCCTCAAGAATGAAGGCCGGCACGTAGTGGTGACGAACCTTCGTAGGCTCAGCCACGAAGACCATCCTCCACGGGCTCGCTGCTCTTGCGAGCGTAGATCGCGGCGATCATAGGTTTCGTCTTCCTCCTGCCCCGCTGGTAGATGCCGTCACCCCCGCCGGGAACATCAAGTTCCTCCTACGCCGGCGGAGGGGGCCGATCCTGGCCACCAAAGTAGGCGATTGGGCCACCTTCCTCTCGCGCGTCGGGGGCTCGGATCCGAAACTCGATGTTGCCGAAGATCCACCCCCCATCCCCTTTTACGATCGACGGAGAGGCGACAA
>CAZDGO010000536.1:0-1780 GCA_964504825.1 uncultured Gaiellales bacterium | reverse complement strand
CACCCGCAAGATCACCGATGGGGTGGCTCGCATCAAGCTGGGCCTGACCCACGAGCTGCCGATGGGCAACCTTGACCCAAAGCGGGACTGGGGCTTTGCAGGCGACTACGTGCGGGCCATGTGGCTCATGCTGCAACAGGACGAGCCCGACGACTACGTGGTGGCCACGGGCGAGACCCACTCCGTGGGCGAGTTCGTCGAGCTGGCCTTCTCCGAGGTCGACCTCGACTGGCACGACTACGTGGTGCAGGACCAGCGCTTCATGCGTCCGGCCGAGGTGGAGCTGCTGGTGGGCGACGCGGGCAAGGCCCAGCGGCGGTTGGGCTGGACCCCCGCTCTCGACTTCACGGGCCTGGTGCGGATGATGGTGCAGGCGGACCTGGAGTGGGTGGCCCGGTGGAAGCAGAAGCGCGAGCGATTGCCGTAAGAGACCCCGTCAGATCTTCGCTCCCCCCATAAAGCCCCCACCGGCAGGGCGAAGAGCCGCTCGCCGAAGGGAACGGCGGTCGCGCCCAGATAGAGCACGACGCCCCGCGAAAAACGGGGACCCACCGCCTCCGCTAGAGCGCGGAGACCGCGGAAATCAGCTGCCCCAACGCTCCCGGCCGCCTTGACCTCGATCCCGGCCACTCGCCCATCGGGAGTCTCGAGCACGATATCGACTTCCATGCCGCTTTGGGTGCGGAAATGATACAGGTCCGCCCGCACCTCGCTCCATCCGAGCTGCCGACGCAGTTCGCCCACCACGAAGGTCTCTAGCAACTGTCCAAGCATCAGCGGATCCTGGCGCAGCCGTTCCTCGTCGAGACCAAGGAGAGATGCGGCGAGCCCACTATCATGGACGATCACCTTGGGTGCCTTGACCAACCGCTTGCCCAGGTTGGCGGCGTAGGGGGACACATGGCCCACCAAGAACGCAGCCTCGAGCAGGGCTATGTATCGCCGCAGAGTCGTATACGGCAGGGCGGCGGCACGCGAGATCTCGGCCTGGTTGAGCAGGGTGCCGCTCCGCGCCGCCAGCAATCGCAGTAGACGCGGAAGGTCGCTGAGCCCGGTGATCTCGGCCAGATCGCGGACGTCGCGCTGCAGGACGGTCGTGACGTATGAGTCGAACCAGGCCGCGCGTCGCCGCCCGGCACCGCGGGCCACCGCCTCGGGATAGCCGCCGCGCGCAAGCGCCGCCATCACCTCTGAGCGCGGGTCGCCGGCGCCCACGCCCTCCACGCTCTCCCCCGCGGCACTCACAACACTGGGGAGTCCCGGCGCGAACATGGCGGCTATGAAGTCGTCGCGCACCCCGCGCAGCTCCCCCTGAGACAGAGGCCACAATGTGAGCACTTCCACTCGACCCACCAGGAAATCCGCCATCCCAGGGAGTAGCAGGACATCCGCGGAGCCCGTGAGCAGGAACCGGCCCGGTCGGCGATCACGATCGATCGAGGCCTTGAGGGCGGGGAACAGTCCCGGTGCCCGCTGCACTTCATCCAGCGCTACCCGGGCAGGCAGGCCGGCCAAGAACCAACCCCCGTTAGTTAGTGTCCGCCCGAGCGCAACCCTCACCGCGAAAAGACTGGTCGCCTCATCCGCGCCGCCACACCAGCCACCCAGCGCCCAGCCCCAGCGCCGCGCCCACCAGGTCGAAGGCCACGTCACGCGGAGAGCCCGTGCGCGAGGCGAGGGCGCTTTGATGGAATTCGTCGATGATCGCCACCACGCCGCACAAGGGCAGGCATATCACAACCGCTGCGCGCAGACCCTGCCTACCCGGGAGCCGGCCTCC
>CAZDGO010000535.1:0-1788 GCA_964504825.1 uncultured Gaiellales bacterium | reverse complement strand
GGGTCTGGGCACACCGGCCTCCACATAGCGAAGATGGAAGGCCGCCGTCTTTGTCTCGAGAACCTGGCTGCGTTGCCGCGTCTCGCTGACCCTGCGGTCGAGATCCTCGAGCCCGGCGGTGAGGGCGACGAGATCGGGGTGTTTCGTATGTTCCAACATGAGATCGACTCCCTGTGACCCGCTGCTGATACGTGCCTACAACCAGTCTAGGCGCTTCAATCTAGTGGAACAAGCTATTGTTGTTATGCTTTCAATAGCTCATTCTTATCAATCTCAATTCAGAAGCGGAGTCTGTCGAACAATCGTTCCGGGGCCGTTTGGGCTTACCAAGGTTTGTGGTAGGTTCCGGGACTACGCAACTCGAACTCGAAGGAGGGACGCCGTGTCCGTCGCACCCGATGTCGAGCAACGCCTGCGCAGGCTGCGGTGGTGGAATATCGTCGTGGGAATCGTTCTGGCCGCCCAGGCTGTGGTCATCCTGGTGCTCTCGAACGACTTCTCCCTCGGGGTTACGGCTACCTACATGACCGGTCCTCCCGGCACGCCGGTTGAGCTGACCAGGCTGTTCGGTCTCCCTGTCGCCTGGGGTGTTCTCGCGTTCATGTTCATCTCGGCCGCGGCACTCCTGATCATCGCGTCGCCCGGCGTTTTCGGATGGTACACGCGCAATCTTCTGCGCAACCGGAACTAAGTCGTCGCGGCGGAATGCGCCCGATGACCGATCACCTCGGGCCCTGGCCGTTCGCACCCCCGCGTGTGCCCATGGAGGCCAAGGTGAGTGAGAGCCTGCCGGGGCCGCCCGGTTGGGCCTACGAACCCAAGTGGGACGGATTCCGGATGCTCGCCTGGAGTGGCCCCGACGTGCGGCTCGACAGTCGTAACGGGAAGCCCTTGTTGCGCTACTTCCCGGAGCTGGTTTCGGCGTTGCGCCAGCTGCCTGCCGGGACGGTCGTCGACGGCGAGGTGGTGGTCGTACGCGACGGCCGGCTCGACTTCGACGCCCTGCAGAACCGCATCCATCCGGCCGAGAGCCGCGTGCGGATGCTGGCCGAAGAGACCCCCGCCCTTCTCGTGGCGTTCGATGTTCTGGCGGTGCAGGGCACCGACGTGCGTGGCTTCGCGTTCCGCGACCGCCGCCGGCTGCTGGTTGCGTTGGCGGAAGGTTTCGGCCCCCCGTGGCACCTGACGCCCTCTACGCAGGACGTGGAGGTGGGCCGGCGCTGGTTCAACGAGTTCGAGTCCGCGGGCTGTGACGGCATCGTGGCCAAGGCACTCGACCGCCCCTACCTGGAGGGCGAGCGGGCGATGATCAAGGTGAAGCATCGCCGCAGCGTCGACGCGGTGGTCGGCGGTTTCCGGGTGCACAAAGACGGGGGCAAGGTCGGTTCCGTGCTGCTCGGCCTGTACAACTCGGAGGGAGAGCTGCACTTCATCGGTCACCTGTCCGGGTTCAGCGACGTGGAGGCGACCGCGTTGCTTCCCCGCCTGAAGACGCTCGAGGCGCCGACCGGTTTTGGTGAGCATACCCGGCGCCCGGGGGCGGAGAGCCGCTGGACAGGCGACAAGGACCTGGACTGGGTGCCGGTGCGACCCGAGCTGGTGCTGCAGGTGAGCTACGATCAATTGACTGGCGTTCGCTTCCGTCATGCCACCCGCTTCGAGCGCTGGCGTCCCGACAAAGATCCGAGCCAGTGCACGCTCGACCAGCTCGAGCGGCCGGAGGGCCCGCGCTTCAGCGAGGTGATCGCCGCCGGTTCCGAGGGCTGAGTCGGCAGCCGGAGGGCTGCG
>CAZDGO010000534.1:0-1790 GCA_964504825.1 uncultured Gaiellales bacterium | reverse complement strand
GGCAGGCGCTACTCGCGCTCGCCTTGATCGGCGTGCTCGCGGTGCCGCCCACCACGCCCCAGGCGTCGCCGTCGATGGGCCTGGAGTGGTGGGGTGAGACCATCCCGGGTAAGGGGTTCCACTTGCGCATCCCAGTGACGGTGGAGAACCCGCACGACTTCCCCGTCACGGACGGGACCGTCTTGGCCCAGATTGACCTCGGGGAGAAGCTGATCGAGGCCGGCTGGGTCCACGACGCCAAGGGCACACGGGACCAGCTCGCCTCGTTCGAGCTGGACACCGCAAGCATCCGGGTGGTGGAGATGACGGACCTCAAGTCGCCTGCCCCCGGCACCGTGCAAGGGCGGCTGAAGGCCTACGACCTCAGCCGGGACCCGGCCGACCCCCTCCGCTACGAGGTCCCAAGCACACATTACCCGGGCTTCCTCCAGGATGCGCCTCCCGTGCCCTTCGACGCGAAGGCCAACCCCATCGTCACCGTGCTGTGGCGGGTGGAGGGGTCCCTGGCGCCAGGCCAGGCCCGCTACTTCATGGTCTACTTCGACTCCCTGACGAATTCCCCGCCCGGCGCAGGCCACGAGGAACCAGACTACCGATTCATGCGGGGGGCGCACAGGCTCCAGACGACCTTCTGGTCGGGGCCGGCCATGGACCTCGTGGGGTACTCCAAGCCCGCCGCCGGCACAGGGTTCGTGAGGGTCCTGGGCCTGCACGACGGCACCACCGTGCGCGTGCTCACCGAGAGGCCTGGCGGCGGATTCCTGGACCAGATTCCCCCATCGGAAACCCACGTGAACCCGTTCCTCCTCGGCGCCGACCAGTGGATCAACATCAACCTCGGGAAGGAGGCGACGAACTTCCGCCTCGTCGCGGACCGGCCCATCCTAGCCCTCGTCGACAGCGAGGGCTACGTGCCCGCCCGCACGGGCGGCTTCACGGGGACGGACTTCCTGTTCGCCACCACGTACGCCCCGGGGTCGGACCAGGACGGTTTGTTCTTCTACAACCGGGACCCGAAGCAGGGCCGGGTCGTGCTGCAGGTGCAGGCCCTCGGCACCAACGGCATGGCCAACGGACCGCCGACCCAGGTCAGCCTCAGTGATCCCCAGAACCCGTTCCCCTACACCCAGGGGACCCATGTCCTGCAGCCCAACAACGACGGCTCCTGCACGTACCCTACGGGGCCCACGAACCCGTCGTTCCCCTCGGGGGGCACCTACCGCGCCCGCGTCGTCGAAGGCGATGGCCCGATCGCCATCCAGTACCAGCCCTTCAACGGGGTCTCGCAGATTCCCGACCTCGGCAGCGGCGGCGCCCTCGGATCGAACTTCTGGTCTCCCCTGTCGCGCAGCAGCGGGTGCCCGCCGCAGATTCAGCAGTACCAGTTCTTCGCCGCCTCGCTGACGGACACGCACCTGGAGATTGCCAACCCGTTCGAAGCGGACGGGCGCCTCCACCCGCCCCCGTGCACCACTTGCCCACCAGGCCAGCCGTTCGGCCCCGGCGAAAGCATCGAACTCCAGACCATCGCCACCGGCCTCAATGACCGGCCCATGGCCTTCACCACGGGGGCCCCTTCCTGGCTCATGGTCGGGCCCAACGCGCAACGCTCCCTGTCCACCGTGGCCTTGCACGGTCCCCTGGGAGGCGGAGAGGCCGGCCGGAGCTTCGCCGGGTTCGGGTCGGCGCGCATCTTCGCCCCCTTCGAGGGCACCCAGGTCGACGCCCGCATCGACTACGCGACGCAAACGGGCGTGGACGTGCGGATGAACCTCCTCAAGGAGCGCAGC
>CAZDGO010000533.1:0-1804 GCA_964504825.1 uncultured Gaiellales bacterium | reverse complement strand
CACCCTATGGGTCAGCATTTTCTACGGTGAGCCGGCCCCGTCCGACTATTCGGGGATCGTGTAAAGTTGCCCTCGTTCGTGCACTTCCTCCCCATCGCGACGACGATCCTCAGCGGGCTCTTCGCCACGGTCCTCCTCCGTCACTACATCGCCAAAGGGCAAGGCACGCACCTGCTCTGGTGGACGGGGGGCGCGATCGCGTACGGGGTCGGCACGTTCACCGAAGCCTATACGACTGTCTTCGGGTGGCATGCGTGGAGCTTCCGCCTGTGGTACATCGCCGGGGCCCTGCTGGGCGGGATGCCCCTCGCCCAAGGAACCGTCTACCTCCTTCTTCCCCGCCGCTGGGCGCACGCGCTTGCCCTCACCGCGTCCATCGTGGCGCTCATCGCGAGCATCTGCGTGATCGCAACGCCGCTCGATGTGACCGAGGTCGAGACTCATCGCCTCACCGGAAGCGTGATGTCGTGGTCCTGGGTCCGTGGGTTCAGCCCGTTCCTGAACCTATACGCACTCGTGTTCCTTGTGGGGGGAGCAGCCATCAGCGCGCGACGCTACATGCGTGTAGCCGCGATGCGCCATCGCGCCTGGGGGAACCTGCTCATCGCTGTAGGCGGCCTGTTGCCCGGCATCGGCGGGGCGTTCACCCGCGCCGGATACACGGAAGTCCTCTACGTCATGGAGCTGATCGGCCTTGTCCTCATCTACGCCGGATATCGGCGGTGCACGGAAGCCCCATGGGCTCCTGTCTATACGGCTGACGTGACGTTTCCCCCGCACATGAGCTACCGGTGAAGACCCAGGCTCTTGACATTGTCATGTGTTCTCCAAATTGGATCGCCTGCCTCCCCAAGGAAGGGATCATCGACGCGAGAGAATGGACACGAGAAGTTCGACAAAGAATCGAAAAAGAGGCGAACGACTTCTTTCGCTGAGAAGTAGAATGGTCGTTCTTCTGAACCACCTCCGCGCGGTCGCTGCTTAGATCAGGTCAGTGTATACCGTGCTTGCGCGGAGGATTCCGGGGGATTGGCGAAGAGCCGTCTCCAGTCGACGAATCCGGTTTTCTTGACCTCTGAGAAGCATGATGTTCACAGCGTGGGTGGCGTCTCGATTGTGGATGGTCGTGTGGATGATGTCCTTGTGAGCGTGGATGATCGCGCTGAAGAATGGCTCTTGGCCCTGCGTGAAGGTCAGTGCCAGCACTGCCGTACGAACAGCCTGAGTCTTTGGCTTCTCAAGCGCGATTCCATCTCGAGCGTCGACGCGGACCGTGGCCACGGCGAAACCATCCCGACGCGCTACATGGCGTTTCTCTGGGAAACTTCGTCAGGGGCGATGTGCGGACCCCATGCCTTCGCTGAGCCTACGGAATTCGTAAAAGTCCGGGGTTGGGTACCATCGTCTCTTAGTCGAAATCCTCTTGGCACTGAACGAATTGACATCATTGGGCCATCAATCGGACAGCAGAACGCTCCTGCTCTCGGTTCAAATCCGAGCGGACCCATATGCGACGGCTCCTCGTCTTCGTCGCGGTGCTCGCCGGGTGCGTGGCGCCCACGGTGCCGATCGACGCGCGGCCGTCGCCAGATGACCTCCTCGTCGTCTACGACCTCGCGCACGACCACGCGGACGCGACGATCCATGACGTCCGCTGGAACGTCACGCAGGTCGCGCACCACACGCTGACGGAGGACGGCACGTCTCTCGGGATCGCCGCGGAGATCGACGTCGCCGGCGACCTCGCGGCGGTCCATTACGAGGGCGCGCGCAGCGGCTTCGTCCTCGTCGACGTCGCCGACGT
>CAZDGO010000532.1:0-1809 GCA_964504825.1 uncultured Gaiellales bacterium | reverse complement strand
TCGTCCGTCCCGGCCAGGCCGAGCGGTATGCCGATCTCCTGCAGCAGGTCGAAACCTGGGACCACGAGCCGAATGTCGCGGAACTCGACGGCTTCGCTGCCGAGGTAGAGGCTGCCGACCGGTTCCCCGGCTGAGGGTGGCGGTCCGTCGGCGAGTGTTCCAAGCCTCCCCCTCTGACCGCCGACTTGGTCGTGGACATCGCGGAGCCCGGCGGCGCTCATGACCCGAAGGTCGAGAGGCTCGTCGATGCGCGTTGTCTAGCCGGATGGGCTCGTTGCTCGGCAGCACGAGGGCGACCAGGCGGTCGATGCCCCGCTGGTGGGCGGTCAGCCCGACCACCTCGAGCAGCAGCGTGCCGATGCCCCTCCCGTGGTGGTCGGCTTGGCATGGAATGCCCAACCTGACACACCCCGGCTCCCCTTCGCCGCCTGGGGACGTGAGGGCGCGCCTGGCACGGGTTTGGTCGGCCCACGGCTCCGTCACCGCGGCGGGGCGGGGTGCCACCCCACGATGCGACGGCGACCCGGTGATGCAGAAGGGCCGTTGGTCCCTTCAGACAGGACCGGCCGGCCCTTACCCGCTTGGGGGTGCCGGGGCGACGCTGCCTCCATGACAGGGATCGTTGTCGGCGTTGACGGATCCGAGAGCGCTACGCAGGCGCTGGCGGTGGGGGGCTCGAGACTGCACTCTGGCTCCTTCGGAAGCCTCGCCAATAGCCGCCCCTATCGCCGGTTCGGGAGCGCTCGGATCGCAGCGTTCCTGATGTGCTGCTCGCGGGCAGTCGAGGATCAAGCACTTGGTGCCGGCCCGCCATCCGGCGGCCTGACCCGTCCACATCGGGCCGGCAAACCCGTCGACCGCACACAGGAGAAGACACCATGCATACAGCGACAAGGCGGGTCACCAGAGGGCTCGCGATCGTGGGCGGCGGGGTGCTGCTGCGCCCCGGCACATGGGCCAACAAGGCAGCGCGTCACCAGCTCGCCGCGCTGGCCCGCCAGCTGTGGAACCTCGGCGGTCACGTACAGGGTGTGAGCTACCGGCTCCGGGGCGGACGACCGGATCCTGACGTGTCCGATCTCGTGCTCGCCGACCGCATCAGATCGTCGCTCGGCTCGCTGGAGAAGCGTCTCGACCTGCCTCGCGTTCACGTCATGGTCGAAGACCACGTCGCGCTGCTCCACGGTGCCGTGGCGACCGAGGAGGAAGCGGAGACGATCGAGCGCGCGGTAGAGGCCGTGTCCGGGGTTGCCGGCGTCGAATCGTACCTGCATGTGGGACTGGGCGTCGGCGACACGCGACCATCAGCGGGCAAGCTCGCCGAACAACCCTCAGACGCCCACCGGCGCCTCGTTGACGCCGCCACCAAAGCGGGTATCGACCCAGCGGTGGCACGATCGGTTGTCCGAGCGGTGTTGGCCACGTTCGCCGACCGGCTCCCAGACGGAGAGCGCGACCACGTGGCGGCCCACCTCCCCGCCGATGTCCGCGCCATGTTCACCCCGCCGCGCCGCGCCCTCGATAGCGCGCCGCCTCGGACCTTGTCCGAGCTCGTCGCTCGTATCGCCGCCGCGACTTCCGAGCTACCCCTTGACAAGGCGCGTGACGTGTGCGCCTCGATCCTTCGCGAGCTCCGCTCGATGATTCCCGAGGAGACAGCTGATATCGCCGCCGTGCTCCCTGCGGAACTGCGCCAGTTCTGGGTGCAGGAGCCCACGGCTCCGCAACCGGGGCACGACTGATCGTGACGAATCGAGCGCGGCGGGCCGCCGCGCTCGCCGCGGCCGGGGCCTTCGCTGCCGCTGGCCT
>CAZDGO010000531.1:0-1812 GCA_964504825.1 uncultured Gaiellales bacterium | reverse complement strand
CGGAGGCCGGACGGTGCAGTTGGGCAACGTGGCTTACATGCGGCAGCTCAAGGTGGACCTGGGTGATCTCGAGGAGCGGTCTGCCGCACTGGCAGACCAGGGCAAGACCCCCATGTTCACCGTCATCGACGGGCGGGCGGCCGGCATCGTGGGCGTGGCCGACACGGTCAAACGGGACTCGCTACCGGCGATCAGACGGCTCCAGGAGATGGGCCTCGAGGTGATCATGATCACCGGCGACAACCGGCGCACGGCGGAAGCCATCGCCCGGGAGGTCGGTATAACCCGGGTGCTGGCCGAGGTGCTACCCCAGGATAAGGCCCACCAGGTGCGCCTGTTGCAGGCCGAGGGCAAGAGGGCGGCGATGGTAGGTGACGGCATCAACGACGCCCCCGCACTGGCCCAGGCCGACGTCGGTATGGCTATCGGCACCGGCACGGACGTGGCCATCGAGGCCTCGGACATCACCCTCATCACCGGCAGCCTGGAGGGAGTGGTGACCGCCGTGGAGGTCTCCCGAGCCACGATGCGCAACATCAAGCAAAACTTGTTCGGAGCCTTCATATACAACGCGGCGGGCATCCCCGTGGCGGCCGGTCTCCTCTACCCCATCTTCGGGGCGTTGCTGTCACCGCTGATCGCCGGGGCGGCCATGGCCTTTAGCTCGGTCACCGTCGTGACCAACGCCAACCGGCTACGCCTCTTCGAACCGACAGGGCTCGACCGGCGCGGACCCGTGGCCGAGGAGGTGACGGCATGACTACCTGGGACCTCGTGGTGATCCTGGCAGGCCTGGGCTTGGGTGCCCTGGTCATCTGGTACTTCTGGTTGAGTTCATCGAGCGGCGTCAAGGCGGCCGGCGTCGACGGCGTGCAGGAGCTCACGGTGGTGGTGAAAGGTGGCTACACTCCCGACACCATCGTCGTGAAGCGCGGGCGGCTGGTGCGGCTGAACTTCAACCGCCAGGAATCCGCCTCCTGTAGCGAGATGGTGCTCTTCCCCGACTTCGATCGCTCGGCACAGCTGCCGGAAGGGGAGATCGTTGCCATCGAGTTCATTCCTGAGACGGTGGGCGAATTCGGGTTTCAGTGCCAGATGGGCATGTTCCGAGGACGCCTGATCGTAGAGCCGTAGCCGCGAAAGACACAGGGTGCACCCCGTAGGAATCCACGACAGGAAGGAACCCGCCATGCGCTGTGGAAGCGAGAACGAAGATCCGCGAAGCCTCTATGAGGACTACATCAGAGACCTTGTCCTCGTCGCCCGATGCGGCAAGAGCGACACCAGGTATCTGTTCATCCTACGCTATGCCGAACAGCTCTATGGGCTGTCGAACTACCTGGCGTTCCTTGCCGAAAGGGAGCAGCACGCCGTCTTTGACGATGCCCTGCGCTCCCGCGATGGGGATTGGCCCAGGTCGTTCGCCGGCATGCGCCTGGCGGCGCCGCCCTGGTTCAGACAGCGCGTGAGCGACCCGATCGGCGTGTGGAGGGCAAGCGAGTCCTACAGTCCCGACCGCCTTGAGATAGACCCCGTCTGCAGGATGATCGTCGACCCCAGCGAGACGCCCTACGTCTCGCGGCGCAACGGCGTGGAGGTGTACTTCTGCTGCCCCACCTGCCTGGAGCGGTTCGAGCAGAGCGTCGACGGCATGGCTCTGCCTCTCACGGCATAGACGGCGGCGGCAATTCCGGGAGTCTCCATACTTACCTCCCCCTTACCTGGGGTTTACGGTCGCTTCACCCTGCAATTGCATCATAAACGCACAGGTGCGCTCAGGCCATCTCCGGTGACAATCCGCAAGACTCTAAG
>CAZDGO010000530.1:0-1825 GCA_964504825.1 uncultured Gaiellales bacterium | reverse complement strand
ACGTGACCTTGCTCTCGACATATTCGGGATGGATATCAGGCTTCACGGGTCCTCCTATGAACGACCACCGAGGGGCGGGGCATGCTGTACAAGGTGCGCACTCCCAGCGACACGGGGAGACCCCGCCCGACCGGGAGAGCACCGTATGATAGCACGCCCAGGAAGGAGGCACGGCGGCCCTGCCTACCCCTCGTCTTCGACCGACGACTCCTGGGCACCCAGGTACTTGAGGCTTGATCTCGCGGTCGCCAGCGCCTCGGAGCGGTCGGCTATCTCCCCCGATTCCCAGGCCAGTGCCACCTCGCGCACGACCTGCCCCAGGAGTGGCCCGGGGGCGAGGCCCAGCTCCGCCATGAGGTCTAGTCCACTGATCGGCGGTCTCGGGACTCCTGCCACCGTCCGCCCACGCCAGCGCTCCATCAACTCACCGGCCGCCGAAAGATGCCGGGCCACGTGCCGGGGCTCGGTGCTGCGTCCCTGGGTGGCCAGCCGGTCGGCGACGGACACCATGATCACTTCCGGCTCCCAGGGAGCGGCATCCCACAGATAGCGCACCGCCGACCGAGGCGTCAGGGGATCCTCGTGCTGGAGAAAGCCGATGTCGAGGTGCCGCTCGACCACCCGGCGCACGAGAGATGTAGCGGACGCCGAGCAGCGCAGGCGGGCGCAGATGCCTTCGGCTACCGGCCCCCCTAATTCTGTATGCCCCCAGAACATGACGCGGCCCTGCTCGTCGAGCGCCCTGGTCTGCGGCTTGGCTACGTCGTGCAGCAGGGCGCCCAAGCGCAGCGCGACAGGCCGTGGCATCACGCCGTCGACCGGCCGAGTAAGCAGCGTAGCGAGCAGTTCTCCGGACCGGCCGAAGTACACACCCGGCGCGGCGATCAGTTCATCGATCCGCTCCATCGTATCCAGTGTGTGGCCGTAGGCATCAAGGTGGTGAAACGGGCTCTGGAGCACCCCGTGCAGAGCCGTCACCTCGGGAAGGAAGACGTCGAGCAGACCCAGGTTCGCCCACCGGCCCACTGCGGCGGCCGAGCGCCCGGCAGCCAGCGTCAACACCACTTCCGAGAGCACGCGCTCCGCCGCTGTCTCCCGGAGCCGGCCTGCCTCGGCCCGGGCCAGCTCTCGCAGCGCCGGGTCGAGAGTCAGATCCAGGGTGTGGGCCAGCCGGACGGCCCGCAACAACCGCAGCGGGTCGTCGACGAAGATGCGCCGGCCCACGGCAACCAGCCGCCCCTGCTCCAGATGTCCGCGACCTCCGAATGGGTCCACGAGGGCTCCACCGTCCAGCGGGAGCGCCATGGCGTTCACCGTGAAATCGCGCAAAGCCAGGTCGGCCCCCAGGCTACCTCCCCGCATGGCCGCCACGTCGAGGTGCCCGGGGGAACCTACTACACGGTAGGCCCCCCACTCCCGCGAAAGCGCGAACCACGGGAGACCCAAGCGGGCGGCCACGGCGGCCGCGATGGCCCGGGGGTCACCTTCGACCACCACGTCCACGTCGGTGCCCGACCGGCCCATCTGCCGGCCGCGGACGGTGCCCCCGACCAGCCAGCCGTCTCCGCCCCGTTCCCGGAGTACGGCACGCAGCGCTTCGAGAAGCACGACAACGGACGGGTCTACTTCTTGCCGCCCTGCTGCTGTCGGCGCAGCCGACGGGAATACAGGAAGTTCTCCCAGAAGTAGACGAACCCGGTGTACATGGCGAAGAACACCAGAACGTAGATGATGGCCACCCACCATACCGGCAGCGTCGAACGGAAGAACAGCCACATCACGACCACGTAGACCGCGGTCAGGATGGCGCCCTGCAGCAGGGCGC
>CAZDGO010000529.1:0-1825 GCA_964504825.1 uncultured Gaiellales bacterium | reverse complement strand
CGGCGGGCGGTTACATCCTGATCGGCGTGGCGGAAGACGAACACCGCGCAGAGTACCTGGCAGGAGTCGCTGACGCCGAGGCAGCGCGGCGCTCCATGCTGGACCGATGCCTAACACTCATCGAGCCCCGACCGACCGATTTGGACTTCGGGATTATCCAGGTCGACGGCCAGGATATCATTGTTTGCCGGGTGGGGGAGTCGGCGCGCAAGCCCCACGCCGCCGTGCCCGATCGCGAACATCACAGCTTCTGGCTGCGGTATCAGGATGGAGTGAAGTTGATGACGATCGCCGAGATCCGCGAGGCGATCGCGGGTGATGCCGTGCAGCGAGAGATCGCCGAGCTGCGTCGGGAGATGGGGGCTCGACGGGAAGAAGTGCTGGTCGAGGATGAGCTGACCAGGGAGGTCGACGATCAGGGACTGCTCCGGCTTCAGACCGCGCAGGCGCTTGCCGAGCACACGGAGCGACTATTCCGGGCCGAGGTCGGCGGCCGTCCATACTTCCGTCTATCGGCAACGCCGCTGCCCGTTGCGGGCCGGGACATTCGTGAGCACCGCGATGCCTTGGCTCGGCTGCTTTCGTCTCCCCCTGAGTACCGTGCGCACGGGTTCGGTCTCAGCACGACGTTTGGAGATGAGAGGCTACGTCAGTTCGCCGCGGGATTGCGCCGGCCGAGACTGGACTACAAGCACCTGCGCCTCCTGTGGAACGGCCACATTGAGTTCTGGAATCCCGCCGACGATGATTGGATTAGTTGGGGCGAGGGTCGGGAGCTTCCTGTCGGTCAACGACCCTTCGCGGCGCTCGCCCTCATCGAATCGACTGCCTGCTTTGTTCTGCTGGCTCGCGAGACGTGCCGGGTCATCGGGCACCAGGGCGAAGTCGAGTTTCGGCTGGGCCTGTTCGGCGTTGAGGGCAGGCGGATTCTCCCCTATGCACCGAACGCCTACGGCCGGCTGTTCTCCCATGTCGATCCTGAGGGCGACCTCGGCGTGTTCCGCGAAGCGGATGTGCGGACCGGGCCGGTACGTGTTGGGGTCAACAACTTGCCGGACGCCGTTGCGTTTCGCCTTATCTCGGACGTCTATTACCGCCTCGGTTACGATCGAGAGCACATTCCATACTTCGATGCCGAGGGCAGGTTCGACCGAGACGTCGAGGCCGCACGGCGCCCAGGAGGTACCGGCGCGTGAACCCCGACGAATGCAAGGATGTTGCCGGTAGGGGGCGACCGGCTGTTCACAGGCCGCCCCCCGGGCCGCCCTGCCCCGCGGCCAGGATTGGCGGCGGCAGCTAGCCCCCCCGGCCCTCATTCGTTACGCTGATCGCCGCATAGGCCCCGGGGTCAAGCCCGCGGGTGGGTCGGAGACGTGGGCGAAATCCGCATGCCACTGAAGAAATCCCAGCTCTACTCCTCCCTCTGGGCCAGCTGCGACGAGCTTCGCGGCGGCATGGACGCCTCGCAGTACAAGGACTACATCCTGACGCTGCTGTTCATGAAGTACGTGTCGGACAAGGCCGGTGGGAAGTCGGCGGGGCTCATCGACGTCCCCAAGGGCGGCAGCTTCTCCGACATGGTGGCCCTCAAGGGCGACAAGGAGATCGGCGACAAGATCAACAAGATCATCGCCAAGCTCGCTCATGCCAACGACCTCACGGGAGTCATCGACCAAGCCGACTTCGCCGACGACGACAAGCTCGGCAAGGGCAAGGAGATGGTCGATCGGTTGTCGAAGTTGGTTTCGATTTTCGACAGCCTGGACTTCCGCGCCAACCGCGCCGAGGGCGATGACCTCCTCGGCGACGCCTACGAGTACCTGAT
>CAZDGO010000528.1:0-1827 GCA_964504825.1 uncultured Gaiellales bacterium | reverse complement strand
AGGTGTGGCGACTCACGGACATGCCCTCGACGAGATCGTATGCCCGAACTGCGGGTCGAGGCCGTTCCGAGTCGCCGCCCTGCGTGCCGGTTCTTGCGCCGCCGCTTCCACTCCAGGCCGCATTCTCGGCAAGACCGAACTGACCGGCGGAAGGAAACCCGGATTCGAGCTCGATCAGGACGCCACTGCCCCGACCTGGCTGTGCGCCTCGAGTTCGCCGAGCTGCGTGCCCTCGTCCGGTCGGACGTCCGACAGTCCGACTAATCCGACTGACCGCTCCGTCGAGCCCGCTTGGGGCAGGGAAATCGTGGGGCCGGGCGTCCGACAGCAGAATCCGACCAAAGGGCTGGCGCGCCAAGGCCTGGATTCCTGGCACATGTCGCAGAGTGCGGGAAGTGCGACGCCCGGATTCCGGACTGCGAGACGCCGAGCCAGTGAGTGCGGCGGGGCGTGGTGGGGTGCCGTCAGGACGAGCACGCGGCGACCGCGTGCCACGGCCTCTAGCTGACGGCATCCGCTGACGGAGTCTCAAACTCGTGCTTCCCGAGTCTACGACTCGGGTAGCGCCGTATCCGCTGACGGGATCACGGTGCTGACGGGTGCCGTCAGCGAGGGCACGCGGAGGGATGGCGGGCGCGACGAGGCTCGCGCCCGCCAAGTGCGTCTAGCCAATCGCGAGATCAGGCGAGATCCACGCGTACAGCTTGCCGGCCATTTGGTGGTGGTCCCCGTGCAACCCGTAGCGGCAAGTCCAGCAGAACCACTTGTAGACGCCGTAGCGGGGAGCGACGAACTTAACCTCCGTCGTTCGCGGCGCCTTCGGCTTGCCGGGTAGCACCGCCACGTTGAGGCCGATCGCCGGCATCGCGAAGGTGTGCAGCTCGCGCGTGTAGTTTCGGATGCGGATCACGATCACCCTGCCCGGCTGGATGGCGAAATTGAACGGCATCGCTTGGTCGCCCTTTGCCGTCGCTCGCACGTCCATCGTGATGGGGTAACCGGATGGGCGCGCTCCGGCAAACGCGGGCAGGGCGGCGAGTACAAGAACGACCCCCAAGGTGGTAGCGAGGAGGAGCCGCTTTATCGCGGCGTACGCATCAAACTGGATGGCCATGGCTTCCTCTTTCTGGCGCGGGTGCCCGAATGTCTAACCCGCGCATGTGCGGTTACTTGCTCAGCGCGGCCGGAGAGCACTAGTCATGTGAACCTCCTTGCCTTGCCGTGACCACTGGCCTTCTCACAGGATCATTGCCTCACCCAGCTGTCCCGCCATCGGGGATTTCACCTAACGCAAGTGACAAGGTGTTACTAAGTGTGCGGTCGGTGAGGGATTTCCAGCGCGGCAAGCAAGACCACATCGAAACGTTGTTTCGCCGTGATCCGCGACGAGATCGCCGCCCGTGTCGTCGCTGCAGGGGGCGGGATGCAAGCCGTAGTCGATGCCACGGGGTTGCGTACCCGCGAGAACGTCTTCAGCGTGATCGACCCGGCGATCCTGACGCAAGCGCTCGACAACGACCTGCTCGAGCACGCGTAGCCTCCGCCGCTATAGGAGTAGGCCCGGAGACGCTGCCCTCGGAGCCGCTAAGGGCCGCGATCGCAGGTGTCGCCAGGCAAGCCGGTCCTCGTCCGGCCTGTCGCACTTCCCGCAATCTGCGACAGTTGGGTGGGGTTGCGGAGGCTCGGCTGTGGCGGGGCTTGGTGAGCCGACTCGGTCCGAGCTGCTGGGCCTTTTTAGCCAGCGCCGCCGCTAGTGGAGCTTGCCAGTGCCAACGCGACGAGCCCGCCGAGCGCACCCAGCAGCGCCAGGTAGGCGTCTCGATCGGG
>CAZDGO010000527.1:0-1827 GCA_964504825.1 uncultured Gaiellales bacterium | reverse complement strand
ACGTGGTCTCCTCGATTCATGATGGGAGCACAGCCGATGTTGAGGCACTGGCCGCACGCATCGCATACGTCGGTGTCCACGACCGGAGTAGGGTGCCGTTCCCGCGTGTGCAGGATGCAGGGCGCGCGTACGACCACCACCGATGGCGTCGGCGAGTCCAGATGATCGGTGAGCACCTTACGCGTGTTCTGCAGGTCGTACGGATCGATCACGTCGACCTTCTCGCAACCGAGCGCTCTGGCCACGTTCTCGATGAGGATCGCCGGGGACTCTTCCCCCATCAAGGTGCGACCGGTGCCCGGATTGGTCTGGTGACCGGTCATCGCCGTGACGCTGTTGTCGACGACGATGGTGGTGCTCACGCCCCCGTTGGTGACGATGTTGACCAAGGGTGACATGCCACTATGGAAGAAGGTGGAATCGCCGAGAATGGCGACGGTGCGATCCTTGACCCCCACTTTGTCCACGCCGTGCGCCATCCCCACGCTGGCCCCCATAGGGCCGCAGGTGTGGGTCGCGTTGAGGGGCGGCAGGGCTCCCAGGGTATAGCAACCGATGTCGCCGAACACCACGGCCCGCAGACGCTGCAGCACATAGAAGACACCCCGATGCGAACAACCGGGGCACAACATCGGTGGACGCGGGGGGAGGGGGACATCCACGGTCTCGATCGCGGAAGCCGGAGCCTCGGCGACCGCGGTGGTCGCCGCCGGCAGTCCACCCTCGATGGCCGACTGACGCACTACCTCCACGCTGAACTCGCCGCACAAAGGGAACACGTCTTTCCCGACCACGTCGATCCCCAAGAGCCTGATGTGCTCCTCGTAGAAGGGGTCGAGCTCCTCGATGACCACCACCTGGTCGACCATGCCGGCCAGAGTGTGGAAGAGCTGCCGGGGAAGAGGATAAGCCAGCCCGATCTTGAGGAATGTGGCCTCGGGAAAGACCTCGCGGGCGTACTGGTAAGCCATGCCGCTCGCCACGATGCCCAAGCGGGAGTCTCCCGGCTCGATGCGGTTGAGCTCACAGGTCTCGGCCCAGGCCGCGATGTCGAGCAGTCGTTGTTCGATCTCCCGGTGCATCCGCCGCGCGTTCACCGGCAGCGGGATCTGCTTGCTGGGTTCACGCAGATATTTCACGCGCTCGTAGGGGGCGCCTTTGGCTTCGAGGGTATCCGGATAGTCCAGCACGGTGCGCGAGTGCGAGAGACGGGTGGTGGAACGGAACAACACGGGCGTGTCCCAGCGCTCGCTGATCTCCATGGCCAGGCCGACGAAGGCGGCCGCCTCGGCGCTGTCGGCGGGTTCCACTACCGGCAGCTTGGCGAACTTGCCATACTGACGGTTGTCCTGCTCGTTCTGGGAGCTGTGATGGCCGGGGTCGTCGGCGGTCACCACCATGAGTCCGCCGCGCACCCCGGTGTGCACAGCCGAGAAGAGGGAATCGGAGGCCACGTTCAAGCCCACATGCTTCATGGTGACGAACGTGCGCTCCACCGCATACGACATGCCCACGGCCACGTCCAGGGCCACTTTCTCGTTGGGCGCCCACTCCCCATACACGCCCGGATACTTGACGAAATTCTGCAAGATCTCGGTGCTCGGAGTGCCTGGATAGCCGACGCCGAAACGGCAGCCCGCTTCGTATGCGCCATAGGCGATGGCTTCGTTGCCCGAAAGAAGTCTCCTCACCGTATCCCCCAGTCCGACTGCGCACGCGGGCCCGGTTCTGTGCTGCAAGACGGGCGCGCGGGTGGCCTGTGACACTACTGACTGTACGTACAGTCGGTACCTATTGTATGGACCCCAAGGGGGAGATGTCAAGGGA
>CAZDGO010000526.1:0-1827 GCA_964504825.1 uncultured Gaiellales bacterium | reverse complement strand
GTGCGGACTGAGGATCTCCGGGTGGGCCTCGCTATGTGGCGGGTTCACCGACCCCGCCCCGATGAGACAGCCGCGCAAGAAGGCGGCTTTGCAGCAGCGTCGCTTCAGCAGCCTCCCGGGGATGGCTGACTCGAGCCGGAAGGCATCAGTGAGCACCCCCAGCTCGTTGAGAGCCTGCAGAGTGGCGGGCGAACCGGCCAGGTGCACCTCGTAGACCAATCGTCGCTGGAAGCGGGATTCGCGACGGGTCCGAAGCTGGCCTTCCGCCCCAAATACCTTGAAGTGCGAATACATCACTCGGGCCGCCGCTTGGACCGTGGTGGCCAGATGCACGCCGAAACGCTCCTCTTCAGTGACGCCTCCGCGGATGTGGAAACTCCCCGTCGTGCGCACCAGCGCCGCCACCATCGCCAGCCGACAGCACTGCCTGGAGTCGGTCACCCGGGTCAGTTCCTCCCGCACGGTTCGGGTGAAACTGGCAGCCATCAGCCCGCTCCGGCAGCCCGACGGGCGAGGTGCTCGGCGGGGCCCAGGACCACCACGTCGGCGGTCGTGCTGGGGACGACCGTCCCCCGGATCGTGCCGCCGCCGGTGGCCACCACTCGGCTCTCTGCCGGACGACGCCGACTGCCCTCCGAGGCGCTCAAGATGTGACGCACCCGGCTATCCTATGCGCCCCAGGTCGCGATGACGCACCCCAGTCACTACCTGGGGCTCCTTTGCCATGGTAGCGGCCAGCGCCTCGGCCAGCGCGACTGAGCGGTGGCAGCCCCCAGTACAGCCGACCGCCACGACCAGCCGGGTCCTACGCACGGCCAGATAGAGGGGCACCACGTAGATGAGGAGACTCGCGGCCCGCTCGATGAAGCCATGCGTCCCCGGCTGTGCGATCACGTAGTCCTTCACGGGTGCATCGAGACCGGTCAGTGGACGGAGCTCTTCCACCCAGTGAGGGTTCGGGATGAACCGGGCGTCGAGCACGATATCAGCCTCGGTCGGAAGCCCGAACTTGTACCCGAACGATAGGAAGGTCACGAACACCTGGTCTGTCAACTCACCGGCGAACAGGGCATCCTGTATGCGCCGTTTCAGTTCGTGGACGTTGAGATCCGACGTGTCGATCACCACATCCGCCCGTTCGCGCAAACCGGAGAGGAGTCCGCGTTCCTCTCGGATCCCCTCCACCAGCCGATCGTCCGCAGCCAAGGGGTGCGAGCGACGCGTCGATTGGAACCGGGCCGCCAGCACATCGTCGGAAGCGTCGAGAAACAAGACGCGAGAGTGGACGCCGAGGCGGTCCAGCTCGGCCAGCACCTCCTCGAGATGCTCGAAGTAGTGACGTCCGCGTGCGTCGAAGACCAGGGCGACCTTCTCCACGCGGCTGCCTTCCAAGGAGAAGAGCTCGACCACCCGAGGCAGCATCTGTACGGGCAGGTTGTCGATACAGAAGTAGCCCATGTCTTCGAATGTAGCGACGGCCTGAGATTTCCCGGCTCCCGAAAGGCCTGTGATCACGGTCAGTTCCAGGCGGGCCGCCTCGGGTCCAACCGGCCGGCCGTTCACGGCGCACCTGCCGGCGTCTTGGCGGTGACCGATGCCGCCTCAGCGGCGGCCACCCCCTTGGCCAACGGCGTGTCGCTGTCGAACGACAGCCCTTCCAGCGCCAGCAAGAGCGGCTTCCACCGCTCGTCGTCGCCATAGCGGCCGAGAGATCCATCACTGCGCACCACCCGGTGGCACGGCACCACTACCGGTATCGGGTTCTCGGCCATCGCCGACCCTACGGCTCGGGCGGCGCGTGGCCGGCCGGATGCGGCGGCCAGTTCG